>VGUP01000024.1 GCA_016874175.1 Gammaproteobacteria bacterium
GTAATCGAGCTCATCGAATGATTGTTTGCGGATATCGCCGAGCCAGCCGGCATTATTGAGCAAGACATCGATCGGTTGCTGTCCGAGGCGCGCGGCAAGAGCTTTGATGTCCGCGTGATTGCCAACATCCAAGGGCTCGAGGCGCACGCTGCGATGACTCTTCGCCAGTGCAGAAAGCTCAGGGGCCGCAGCGGGATCGCGCGCCGTGGCAATAACCTCCCAACCGCACGCGACGTATTGCTTGACGAACTCCAGGCCCAAGCCGCGATTCGCACCAGTGATCAGAATGACGGGCATGCGTAGTCCTCAAATAATCCAACGGGTAAATTCATTGACGCGGCTTGACCCGCCGAGTGGGCTCGGCCTGCAGAGGGTCCTCTGGCCAGTAGTGTCGAGGATAGCGCCCGCGTATGTCTTTGCGGACCTCGGTGTAGGCATTCCGCCAGAAACTGGCGAGATCGGCGGTGACCTGTAGCGGACGCTGCGCGGGCGAGAGTAGTTTGAAGGTTACCGGGATTACTCCACCACCGATGCGCGGCGTAGTCGCCAAACCGAATACCTCTTGCATACACATGGCGGCGCACGGCGCAAGATCATCTTCATAGTCAACGCGGATCCGCGAGCCCGTTGGCACAACGATGTGCGTCGGCAGGATTTCATCGAGCTCGCGGGATGCGGCGCTTCCGAGACGGAAGCGCAGGGCTTCCACGAGGGGCAGTTTCGCAAGGTGCGCACGCCGGGTCACACCCGTCAGCCAGGGCGCGAGCCAGTCTTCGAGCGTGGCCAGCAAGCTCGCCGAATCGAACGCTGGCCAGTTCTTCGCCTGACGCAGTCCGTGACGCCGCGCAAGTTCGATACGCGCGCAAAACGCCCGCGTCTCGTCATCCCAAGGCAAGCAGTCGTGACCCATTGCCCGAATACCTGCGATCATCGCCGGCACGGCAATCTCGCCCGGCAGATTAAGCAAAGGTTTTTCTTCGAGGATGAGTGCCTCGAGACGAACGACATCACGCGCGACGATCAGTTGTTCGCCGCTCGACCAATGCAGCTCACGCGTATGGCGAATACGCTCACCAACCGCCGCCTCAAGGGTTCCGCGATCGAGAGTCGCTGCCAAAAGTATTCGAGCCTCGCGCTCGCGATCATCGAGATCGAGTGCAACCACGAACTCGCTTCGTGCCAGCGAGGTCGCACCGACGAACATCGCACCACGGCCGTTGACCAGCAGATAACGGCCCTCGCTCCCTACCCGTCTACGGCCGATACGGTCAGGGTACGCGCAAGCAAGGAGACCTGCCGGGCCCAAAGGATCATCCTTCGAAGGATTTTTCTTTGAGGGATGGCTAGTCTCGAGGCGACGCCTGAATTGATCGACGGCGCGTCGTGCCTTGGTGAGTGCGGCACGATCGACGAACGCCCCTGCGGGCGCACGACCCGCGAGCGCATCGAGTCGCGTCAATATATCGACACCGCGCATATTGTCTGACCCTTGCCGTGGCCCGGTGCGCAGCAAATCGCGCTCGCTCAGCAAGGCCGCAAGACTCGCGCCGAGTTCGGGCTCACCACGCGCTGCGGACTCGAGCAGCAAATGCGCGAGACGCGGATGCAACGGCCAGTCGCCGAGCTCGCGACCCTGCGGCGTGAGAGTACCGTCGGCATTCAAGGCTCCCAACTGTCGCAGCAGTGCGCGAGCCGCGGCAAGCATAGCTGCCGGGGGCGGGTCGAGCCAGCGGATCGAATCGGCACCCTGTACGCCCCATTGCGCAAGATCGAGCGCGAGCGGGGCAAGATCAGCCTCAATGATTTCAGCCGGCGTTTGCGCCGCCAGACTACGGTGTGCACCTTCACTCCAAAGCCGATAGCAGTGCCCGGCAGCCACGCGACCAGCGCGACCCGCACGCTGCTCGGCTGACGCTCGCGAAATACGCCGCGTTTCGAGACGGCTCATGCCGGTGACCGGGTCGAACACCGCACGCTTGACGAGTCCGCTATCGACAACACTTTTGATCTGCGGCAGCGTCAGGCTGGTTTCGGCGATGTTGGTGGCAAGGATCACGCGTCGCGGCAGTCGCGGGTCATCGGCGAGTGCCCGCTCCTGCTCTTCGGGCGAAAGTTCGCCGAACAAAGGCAGAATCTCGATGCCACGATCACTGCATTCGCCAGGTCCCGCGAGCATCTCCTGCACTCGCCTGATTTCGCCTGCGCCCGGTAAAAAAACCAGTATGTCGCCTGCGGTTTCGCGTGCGGCACGCTGTACGGCAAGGGCCGTCAGACGCTCCGGCGAGTCGGCCTCGCCTGGTAATACTGGCAAGCCTTTGCCTAGATAAATGATATCGACGGGATACCGGCGACCCGCTGCGGTGACCACCGGTGCGTCATCGAGCAATGCAGCCACCGCCGCGCCGTCGAGCGTAGCCGACATCACGAGCAAACGCAGATCCAACTCCAGTGTTTTCTTTGCATCGAGACAAAAGGCGAGCCCGAGATCGGCCTGCAGACTGCGCTCGTGGAAGTCGTCGAAGAGCACGGCAGCCACGCCTTCGAGCGAAGCGTCACGCTGCAGCATGCGCGTCAGCACGCCTTCGGTGACCACCTCGATGCGCGTACGCGGACCCACGCGGGTGTCGAGACGCATGCGATAGCCCACGGTCTCACCGATGCGCTCGCCAAGCGTGGCCGCCATGCGCATGGCCACCGCTCTGGCGGCAAGTCGTCGCGGTTCGAGCAGCAGAATTTTGCGACCTGCCACCCAAGGCTCATCGAGCAAGGCGAGCGGTACCACGGTGCTTTTGCCCGCACCGGGCGGGGCTTCGAGCACGGCGCAACCGCGCGTCGCCAAGGCACCACGCAGCGCAGGCAGGGTGTCGAGCACGGGCAACTGCGGCAGCACGATCACGATGTGGCGAAAATCCCTGAGGTCGTTGCGAGGCGCGAGCGGATTGTATTCAATCGGCTCCCATGAAGTTCCTCAAACGTGTGGGGCTCGGTGTGCTGGTGTCGGCACTGCTGCTGTGGGGCGGGCTGATGGCCTGGGCTTACTGGCCCGCGCAAACCGAGGTCTCGGTCGCCTCACTCACCACGGCCGAGGATCGTTTCGTTACGGTTTACGGCGTACGGTTGCGCTACCGCGAGTGGGGCGAGGCCTCTGCCGATCGACCAGCGGTGCTGCTGATCCATGGCTTCGGCAACTCGTTGCAGAGTTTTCGTGAACTGGCGCCGCGGCTGGCCGACTGCTGTCACGTGATCGCGATCGATATGCCGGGCTATGGACTCTCGGACAAGCCGGTGGACTTCGATTACCACAATGGACCGCAAGCCAAGGTACTGATTGCAGCTGCCAAAGAAATCGGCTTGCAGCGTGTGATTTATGTCGGCCACTCGCTAGGCGGGGCCGTAGCCCTGCAGGCCGCCGTGCTCGATTTGAATGCGCGCGGACTCGTACTGCTCAACCCCGGCATCATCCGCACCGGCGTACCGAAAATCGTACAGATTACTTTGCCGCCGCTCCCGCGCATGTCGGCCAAAATGTTCGCCAGCCGCGACTTTCGCGGTAACTTTCTCAAGCAGTCATATGTCGACCCTTCCATCGTCACCGAAAAAGTGATCGATGACGTCATGCTCGGTGCGCGAACCGAAGGCTACATGACGGGTATGACCTCGCTCATGAAGCAATACCGCGAAGGTGAGGAAATTGCGCTCGCATCGCAGGTCAAGGTGCCGACGCTCATCCTCTGGGGTGATCAGGACAAAAACAAACCACTAAGCGAAGCCGACGAACTGCAAGCCATGATCCCGGGTTCACGACTCGTGCACTTTGCCAATGCCGGACACTATGTGCATGAAGAAGCAGCCGATGGCGTGGCTCAGGCCATCAAGCTTTGGTTGCAAGAGACAGTCGCCAGCGCGACACTCGTCTCGCCCTAGCCTCTTTGCAATATTTTCGTGGAGTACCGATGTCCACACCGCGCGCGCTTGTCCTCACTCTCACCCTGGTCTGCGGTCTCTTGACGCACACGGCCGCTGCTCAAGGCCAGCCGACCAAAGACCCTGCTTTGGAGCGTGCCACTCGCCTGTTACGATCGACGATTCTGGTCGATGGCCATAACGATCTGCCAATGACGATCCGCGAATTCAAAGATGCTCCCCGTGACGTGATCGCTTATGACTTGCGGCAGCCCACCAAGGGAGACACCGATATCGCGCGCCTGCGCGCCGGCGAACTCGGTGCACAGTTCTGGTCTGTCTACATTCCGGGGGAAGGCTCTGGGCCTTACGCGCGACAGCAACTCGAACAAATCGACATCGCGCGCCGCGTCATTGAGCGCTATCCCGATGTCTTCATGTTTGCGCGTTCGGTGGCCGATGTTCGAGCCGCAAAGCGTGCCGGAAAAATCGCCTCGATGCTTGGCATGGAGGGGGGTTACGGACTCGAGAACTCGATCGGTGCACTGCGTACTTATCATGATCTTGGTGTGCGCTACATGGCGCTGACGCACAACACGCATACCGATTGGGCAGACGCCGCCGCTCCCTTGCAGCCACGTAATAATGGCCTCACGCCCTTCGGCGAAGAAATCGTGCGCGAGATGAATCGGCTCGGCATGCTGATCGACCTATCTCACGCCGCGCCGAGCACCATGGCGCATACGCTGCGTATTTCTGCGGCACCGGTGATTTTCTCGCACTCCTCGGCGAAGGCCGTGTGCAATGTGTCGCGTAACGTGCCCGATGACATCCTGCGCGAACTGCCAAAGAATGGCGGGGTCGTGATGGTCACCTTCGTCTCGAGCTTCATTAATTGCGAGGTCGGCAAGGTGTTGCAGCCTGCCATGGCCGAGATCGGCTTGCGCGCCCGCGCGGCGGCCACGCCCGAAGAAGCCGCAAAGATTCGTGCCGAAGGCTTTGCGGCACTCAAGCTGCCGCCCACGAGCATCGCCATGGTGGCCGACCACATCGAACACATCCGCAACATTGCCGGCGTCGACCACATTGGAATCGGTGGTGATTTCGACGGCAATGACTGGTGGCCCGAGGGACTCGACGACGTGTCGACCTATCCGAAACTCTTTGCCGAACTCATCCGTCGTGGCTGGTCTGACCAAGATCTCAAAAAACTCGCCAGCGAAAATCTTTTGCGCGCCTGGGCACGTACCGAAAAGGTCGGTGAGCGTCTGCGTCGCGAGAGCCCGCCGTCGACTGTGGTTTACACGCCGCCCAAGAACTGAACGATATCGATCAAGCTCGTTGCGCGATCTCCCACGCGAGCTCGGCCAGTGGCTCGACCTGCGCCGCATATTTTTTGGCCTGCGGGTTGACTGCGGTACCACGGGCCACGCGTCCGGCGATACCGTGGCAAATCCCCGCGAGCCGAAACGCGCAGAATGCCAAGTAGTACTCGAGATCACCGACCTCGGTAATGCCACGTCGCGAACAATACGCCGCCACATACTCGCGCTCGGTAGGCAAGCCTAACGCTCCAAGATCGGCGCCCTGCAGTCCGCGCACGCCACCCGAGGCCATCCGGTACTTCATCAGATGATAGGCGAAGTCAGCGACCGGGTCGCCGAGCGTCGAGAGTTCCCAATCGAGCACAGCGAGTACACGCGTGGCGGCTGCGTCAAAGATCATGTTGTCGAGTCGATAATCACCGTGTACCAGCGCAGGCGCTGGTTCGACGGCGGGTAACGCCTTTGGCAACCATTCGATCAGGCGCTCCATCGTCGCCACGCGCCCCGCCACCTCGGCATCAACGACATATTGCTTGGACCAGCGCGCCAACTGACGTGCGACATAACCCTCGAGTCGTCCAAAGTCCGCAAGACCGATCGCCCGATAGTCGACCCGATGCAGATCGGCGAGCGTCTCGACCATGGCCATGAAGACGGGTCGACGCCGGTCACGATCGAGTTCAGGCAGAGTGGGATCCCAAAAAATACGCCCACCGACAAACGCCATGACATAGAACGCTGTGCCGATCACGTTTTGGTCTTCGCAAAGCAACCAGGGCGTTGCGACCGGAAAGTCGGTATGCGTGGCGAGCGCATGCATCACCCGATACTCGCGATCGACAGCATGCGCCGAGGGCAGCAGCACGCCGGGCGGTTTGCGGCGTAGCACGTATGACGCCTTGGGCCCATCGAGGCGATAAGTGGGGTTCGACTGGCCGCCCGGAAACTGGCGCACACGCAAAGGACCAGCAAAACCCTCGATGCGACCGGTCAAGTATTTCTCGAGCGCCAGGACATCGAATTCGAGACCACTGCGAAATTCGTGCGTGGTGCTCATTTGCGCGCTCTGGTGTGTTGCGTACGGAACGGTCGCGGAGTGCGTATGCCCTCAGCCTGCTTGCCGGTACCCACCGGTTGCCACGGCGGCACCAAGTGCTGTTTGCCAGGCCCGATGAGATCGCCGCGACCCATTCGTCGTAGTGCCTCACGCAGCATCGGCCAGTTGTTGGCATCGTGATAGCGCAGAAAAGCCTTGTGCAACCGACGGATCTTCAGACCCTTGGGAATGGTGACCTCTTCGCTATTGCGGGCTATTCGTCGCAGCGGATTCTTCCCGGAGTGATACATGGCCGTGGCTGTCGCCATCGGCGATGGCAAGAAGGCCTGAACTTGATCGGCGCGAAAGCCGTTTTTCTTTAGCCAAAGCGCAAGCTCGAGCATGTCCTCGTCGGTCGTACCAGGATGGGCGGCAATGAAATACGGAATCAGATACTGCTCTTTGCCTGCTTCCTTCGAGTAACGATCGAATAATTCTTTGAATCGGTAGTAGGTACCGACGCCCGGCTTCATCATCTTCGAGAGCGGACTCTCGCCGATCGCCTCGGGAGCAATCTTCAGATAACCGCCTACATGGTGCTGCGCCAGCTCTTTCACGTACTCCGGTGACTCGATGGCGAGGTCGTAACGCACACCCGATGCGATCAATACTTTTTTGATACCCGGTAGCGCGCGCGCCTTACGATAAAGCTCGATGAGCGGCGCGTGGTCGGCATTGAGATTGGGGCAGACGCCCGGATAGACGCAGGAAGGTTTGCGGCAGGCACTTTCGATTGCGCGACTCTTGCAAGCGAGCCGATACATGTTGGCCGTTGGCCCACCGAGATCAGAGATGACACCGGTAAACCCCGGTGCGGTGTCGCGTACTTTTTCGATCTCGCGCAAGATCGAGCCCTCGGAGCGACTCTGAATGATGCGACCCTCGTGCTCGGTGATCGAACAGAACGTACAGCCGCCGAAACAGCCACGCTGGATGGCGATCGAGAAACGAATCATCTTGTAGGCGGGAATCTCCGCCTTGCCGTAAAACGGATGCGGCTGCCGTTGATAGGGCAATTCATAGACATAATCCATCTCACGGGTCGTGAGCGGGAGCGGCGGCGGATTCAGCCAGACGTCGATTTGCCCATGGCGCTGCACCATCGCGCGGGCGTTGCCCGGATTCGCTTCGAGATGCAGGATGCGCGAGGCGTGTGCATACATGACGGGGTCATCGACCACCTGCTCGAAGGCGGGCAAGCGAATGACGCTACGCGCGCGGTCAGCATTGCGCACCCGCCGCACGAAACGCACGACCGATTCGTTGGCGGACGGCGCGGCGCCAGCGGGCGTCTGTTCCGTCGAGGACTTGGTGCCGCCGTTGTCTTCCATGGCGTAAGGATCGATCGGCGGATTGAGCGGGCCGGGCGTATCGAGGTGCGTCGAGTCGATCTCGATATACCCTTCGGGCAGCGCCCGTCGAGTGAAGGCGGTGCCGCGCAGATCGGTGATATCAGCAATTTTTTCGCCTGCCGCAAGTCGATGGGCAACCTCGACGATTTGCCGCTCGGCGTTGCCGAACAACAACAAATCGGCTTTGGCATCGAGCAGAATTGAGCGCCGTACTTTTTCGGACCAATAGTCGAAGTGGGCGATGCGCCGCAGGCTGGCCTCGATGCCGCCGATCACGATCGGCACATCGGCATAGGCCTCGCGGGCACGCTGCGAATAAACGATGACCGACCGATCAGGGCGCTTGCCCCCCTCGCCGTTCGGTGTGTACGCATCGTCGCTGCGCATACGGCGATCGCTGGTGTAGCGATTCACCATCGAGTCCATATTGCCCGCAGTAATCCCAAAGAAAAGATTTGGTTTGCCGAGCGCCTTGAAGGGATCGGCACTTTGCCAATCGGGTTGCGCGATGATGCCTACGCGAAAACCCTGTACCTCGAGCAGACGCCCGATGATCGCCATGCCAAAACTCGGATGATCGACATAGGCGTCACCCGTAACGACGATGACATCGCAGCTATCCCAGCCGAGCGCGTCCATCTGGGCACGCGACATGGGCAGAAACGGCGCCACGCCGAAGCGTGCCGCCCAATATTTGCGATAAGAATGGATGTCGCGGGCCTGCTCCATGGCGCAACGAAATCAGGTCTTGATCGCGTGCCGAGCTCCATAGCCACGGATCACTGCTTCGGCATTGCGGACGATGTTGAAGCCGCGTTTGCCGATTTCTTCGGTAAAAGGCATGGCGTGGTATTCGAGCGACCACGCTTCGTTGTTCCAGCGATGATCCCACCATCGCCCATAAAGCAGGCGCGGCGGCATCAGCGCACCGCCCGTACCAAAATCGAGGGGATAAAACACGCCGCCCGGCCGGGTGATGCGCTGCACTTCGGCGATGATCTTGCGCGTGACTTCTGCGGGCACTTCGTGGTGCAACAGATAGCTCGTGACCAGATCGAAGTGGTTATCGGGAAAACCGGTACTCTCGGCGAGACGCTGCGCAAAATTGACGGCCACGCCGAGATTGTTTGCACGCATATGTGCATAGCGCAGCATTGGCGCAGCGACGTCGATCCCCCATACCTCGGCATTGGGGTATTTTTCTTTGAGCGCGACGGCCAGCTGTCCGATACCCGTGCCCATATCGAGAATGCGCAAGACTTTGCCATCTTGCGGTAACGGCAAGCGTTGCGCAGAGCGTTGGTGCGAATCGTCCTGATCGTTGGCCCCGATCGAAGTGCCGGTATAAAAACTGTTGGTGCCGTAGTGATACATGTGGCCCGCGAACGGATCACCGACATAGCCGCCCGGCTGAATGTGGATCTCGTGCCGGGCGTACATCGGCACATCGAGTGAGGGCGCGAGCTCGAACGTACCGGGGCCGGCACGATCAGCCGCTTCGAGTTCGGCAAGGTACTCATCGGCATGATCGTGGAAGTGCGCGTACAAGGTTTTCCACATATACTGCTGGTTGTGCAGCCAAGTGCGCGAGGCGAGATTGGTACTCGGCTCGTTTTCGATCAGACGACGCAGTTGGTCAACCGTGATTGGCGTTGCCGGGTCGATGCCCTCGCGCTCGAGCACGCGGTCGAATGCCGCGAGAGATGCGGCGCGCAGCGCCTTGCCGTGCAGCGTGCGCATGCCGCGAGTGAAGTCTTGCTGCGCTTCGAGCTCGAGCGTGGCCAGACGCACGAGTCGGCCATCGACGCCGCGCGGCGCCACCGCCGCCTTGGATTTGCGCAGGGTGGATGCAGCGGCAACGCCATTCATGAGCACGAGAGAGCCGGCAGCGGCACCGAATAATTGGCGGCGATCGATCATGGTCAGACTCCCGAGGGGGGATGGCGAGAGCATACCCTCGCCGCGAGGGTCAAAGAAGCGCCCGCTCACCGTACTGGCCGCTTGCTGCGCCGGCGGTCCACTGACAAGCTGTACGCCACGCGCCATGAACCGGGAGACCTCGCAATGGATCGGGAACGTCGCGATTTCATCGCTGCGGCCACGATGGCTAGTGCAGTGACAGGGGTGGGCGCGAGCGCGGCCCCGGGGACGGGCGCCATCGCGCAGGGGCTCACGCAGGGCCATGTCCCAAAGGGCGATTTATTGAAGCCTGCTCTGCCCGATATCGGTTTTGCCACTCGCGAACCTTTTCTGGATCGCGAACGCGCACGCCGCATCCTGACCGAGGATGGTCTCGATGCAATGGTCGTGGGCGAAGGTCGCAATGTTTTCCACGCCACCAATTTTTTTCCACTGCTCGAGCGTATGAGCATGATCGCCTCGACGCTGGCGATCATTCCCCGCGATCCGCAGCGACCCGTAGCACTCGTGATCCCGGTATTCTCGTATTACTACATTCAGGCGGATGATGGCCCGGTGCCGGGGGTACAGCCGTTTGTCTTCACAAGTCCGCGCCCCGGCGCTGCAGCGGGTGACGTCGTGGTCTACAAGCTCGACGGTGAGCCACCTGCTCGCGAACAAAACCGGCGCAAGGTGTTGGCGGCGGCAGCGCCCTATCACGCGAGTATGGAACAGGCGCTCGGCAAGGCACTGGCCGAACTCGGCGTGGCTCGCGGCCGCCTCGGCTATGACGACTCGTCGGTCGCGCAGTTGCTGACGCGTGCAGCGCTAGCCGCGACGCTCGTCGATGCCGATGACACACCGCGGCGCATCCGTCTAGTACGTACGCCGGCGGAAGTTCGCATGATGAAGCTGGCCTCCGAGGCCAATGTTACTGCAGCCCATGCCACGATTCGTGCGGCACGCGAGCTCGGCAGTGTTCGTGCGCTCCGTCAAAGATTTTTTGCCGAGGCAGCGCTACGTGGCAACCTCGGTGTTTTCATGGTGGTGAATGCCTCATCCTCGGATGCCTACGACGAGCCCCTGCGTGACGGGCAGGCGCTGATGATCGATTGCGTGAGCCATCTCAGGAACTTTCACGGCGACTACGGACGCACCATATTCTTTGGTGAGCCCAACAAGCGCATGCGCTACTGCACCGACGCTATGGCCAAAACCTGGGGCGAACTGCAGGGCTTGATCCGTCCGGGCATGTGCTTTTCGCAGGTGCGCGAACTCGGCACCACGACACTCGCCAAATTCGGCATCGATGTGCCCGTCACCTTCAGTCCGCACAGCGTGGGCCTCGCGCATACCGACCAGCCAAGACTGAATGCGGACGGTTCGCGCGCAGAGGTCATCATCGAAGAAAATATGATTCTGTCGATCGACTGTCCGCTCTTCGAAACTGGTGCAGGTGGAACGGCGCATCTCGAAGATCTCGTGCTCGTCACCCGGCAAGGCACTGTGCCGATTCACGACACCGGCACCCCGACCTATACGGTTTGAGCATGGAAGTTAGCGCTTGGGCGGGCGCCGAGCGCGCCGACTAAACGGGAACGGCCGCCGGGTTGTAAGCCATGAGGCCTAGCGATTCCGCACTGACGTGCTTGCCAGGGCGGAAGTTCTCGTCGCGCCCAGAGTGATAGTTGAGCGCCGTTTTGCGGGACTCGGTCATCACCCAGTTGGCGCGCGGCAATCGGGCCTCGACATAGCGACGCAACGCCTCGTCGATGGTGTCGGCGGCGGCAAAGGCCCGGGCGATCAGCATGCCGTCCTCAATGCCCATCGCCGCACCCTGTCCAAGAAAGGGCAGCATGGGATGTGCTGCATCACCAATCAACGTGACGCGGCCGCGCGTCCACTCGCCGAGCGGCTCGCGATCGAAGAGCGCCCACTTGAAGAGTCCGTCGGCGGGTGTCGCCGCGATGATCCTGCGTACGCCCTCGTACCAATCGCCGTATTCATCGAGCATTTCTTTGACGGTGGCACGAATCGACCAGCCTTCTTCACGCCAGTCGTCCCGCTCGGTCAGACCCACGAAATTGACGAGGCTGCCACCGCGTACGAGATAGCGCGTGAAACTCCGACGAGGCCCGGTTGACAGACAGGATGTGGGTTCGACCACGCCGGTCGGCAAAGCCACGTATGGCACCAAGCCACGATAGGCCATGTAGCCCGTGAAGCGCAATCGATCCGCCCCGAAGAGCTCGGTGCGAACGACCGAACGCACGCCATCGGCACCGAGTACGGCATCTGCCTGCACTTCGACACCGTTGCCGAACTTGAGGCTCACCCCGCCCGCGTTCTGCCGCAGACCAACGAATGCATGTCCGGTACGGATGGCGGTCGGATCATGGCTGACCACAAGATCGGCAAGCTCGCGATGCAGATCGGCGCGATGCACCTGATAGTAGGCAGCCCCGTATTTTTTGAGCATCTCGCTACCGCGCGAGATCTCGACCATGAGCTCACCGGTTTGCCAATGTTTGACGCCGCCGCGATCGGGTCGCATGCCGATGCGTGATAGCACACCTTCCAGACCGATGGCATTGAGTACATGCGTGGCGTTGGGGCTCACCGTGAGCCCGGCACCCACATCGCCGAGCACCGGAGCCTGCTCATAGACCGCGGGGCGAAAACCGAATTGCTGCAGCGTACGCGCGGCGACGAGTCCGGCGATACCCGCACCAACGATTGCGATCTGCAGCTCTCTCATGGCTGCGACGTTGCACGGCTTCGCGCCCGAGGGCACGGAACAGAGGTCAGGCAATCCGCGTCGTGGCCGTCACCGGTTCCGCTGGTTGGTCATTCGCCTCAGCATGACTACAGAGCGGAGACGGACAATGAAATCAGGGCTTCCAGCGCGTTTTGGCATTGATCTGCGTAGCCGATTCCGTAAGCGAATTGGGCTGCTGCTGCAGAAAGGCATTCGGCGGATATTTGCCTTGATAGGCCTGCCAGACGCGATCGTAGAGTTCTTTGTGCATGACGGGTTGACACATTTTTTCGCGATGTGCAGCGATCGGAATTTCGACGCTGAGCACTTGCTCGGTTGGATCTTTGGTCTGCGTGACCAGATTGCCCTGCGGATCGATCACCGTGGAGAGCACGGTGGTGGTATCGGCGATCGGTTTCGTCCAATCGCCGTCTTTCCAGTAGCGTCGCAGGCCTTGCGGATCATCGGGCAGATACGCGTTGTTGACCATTGCCGACCAATAACCGTTGTGCAGCGAGGCGCCCTGCACATCAGCGAGTCGATAACGCCCCGTGGCTGTACGCAGTACGATCTCGGCACCCTTCATGCCGAAAGCGCGGTAAAGCTCAGGCTCGAGTTGCACAGTTGAAGTTGCAATATTGCCGATCGGCGTGCGCGCGACCGGAATCACTCGATCCCAACCGTACATTTCGACATAGCGGTCGAGTACGTTGAAGATGGTGGTGGTCATGAGCTCGTTATTGCCGAAGGCGCCCATGATATTGCGCGCTTTCCATTGACTGTCGACGATGCTGCCATCGGGGCCAATGATCGTGGTCGCCGACATGAAGTGATTGGGCCAATCTTTGTTGACGATGTAGGCACCAAAGATTATGTAGCAGTTGTGCTGCTTAGCCTTGCGGGCGATGGCCTCGGTCTCGGGGCCCGGGATCTCGATACAGCCCTTGAGCACCATGGGTCGCGACCAGGAGAAAGACAGGCCGGTCAAAGGTAATTCATGGAACAAGAGTGCGTCGTGTCGACGCTCGGACTGCGCACGATCGATCCACTCGAGCATGTAGTCGAGGTTTTCCTTGCGGATGCGTTCGATGGCATCGACTTCGAGCATGCGGATACGGGTTTGCACCAGGCCGAGCCGCACGCTCGGCTGAGCGAGCGGGACCGTCGGGTAGCGGCCATCAGCGCCGACGACCGCCGCCGCAACGCCAGGCGAGGTCGCAGTAGGCGTGGCAGGCGCTACGGAAGCGAGCCCGGCAGCCACCGAAAGCCCGATGGCGCCACCCAATAGATCGCGGCGAGTCAATGCATTCGAGTCGTTGTGATGACCAACAGGTTGGCTCATGGCGGCTCTCCCGGTTGCAGGACTGTTCCCGCGAGCCTAACAAAAAGTTACGATATAGCCTCCCCCGGCAGCCTCTCCCACTTCACTCATGCGCGATTCTGGCCATGAGGCGATCGTCGTTCGCGGCGCTCGCCAAAACAATCTGAAAAATCTCGATCTCGAGATTCCGACCGGCGAGCTCGTGGTGGTCACTGGCGTCTCGGGGTCGGGCAAATCTTCGCTGGTGTTCGACACGCTTTATGCCGAGGGTCAGCGGCGTTACGTCGAGACCTTCTCGCCCTATGCACGTCAGTTCCTCGACCGAATGGACAAACCTGCGGTCGATCGTATCGAGGGTATTCCGCCGGCCATCGCCATCGATCAGACGAATCCGGTACGGACCTCGCGTTCGACCGTGGGCACGATGACCGAGCTCAACGATCATCTGAAGCTGCTGTTTGCGCGTGGTGCACATCTGCACTGTCGACGCTGCGGGGATTTGGTGCGCCGCGACTCACCCGAGAGCATTCGCAGCGACCTGCTGCGCCGCGCGGCTGCCGCAGATGACCCGCGCGTGCTGATCTGCTTCGAAGTCAAGGTCCCGAAGAATTTCAAGGATACCGAAGTTTTGGGCCTACTCGAGAAGCAGGGCTATACGCGCTTTCGTGCGCGCAGCAAGCAGTCGATCGAAGTCGTGCAAGATCGTCTGCGTCTCGGCACTGCCGATCCGGCGCGCATCGCCGAGTCGCTCGAAGCAGCGCTGCGCGTCGGTCGCGGTCATTTGCATGTACACGCCCTCGGCAGCGCAACCGAAGACGAGCCTGCAGACACCTGGCGCTACTCCAGCGAACTGCACTGTGCGCGCTGCGATATCGGTTATCGCGAAGCCACGCCGAGCAGCTTCTCCTTCAATTCGCCGGTGGGCGCTTGCGAGGCTTGTCGCGGATTTGGTCGGATCATCGGTGTCGATTACGGGCTCGTCATTCCCGATCACTCCAAAACTTTGGAGGACGGGGCGATCCGTCCGTGGCAAACCGCGGCCTACAGCGAGTGTCAGGACGATCTCGAGCGCATGGCGCGCAAGCGCAGTATTCCGCTGAATGTGCCTTGGCGCGCGCTGACCGAGGCACAGCGCGAGTGGGTGATCGAAGGCGAAGGCAAGTGGGCAAAAAACGTCTGGTATGGCGTCAAGCGATTCTTTGCCTGGCTCGAGACCAAAGCCTACAAAATGCATATTCGCGTGCTGCTCTCGAAGTATCGCGCTTATACACCCTGCACCACCTGTGACGGTGCGAGACTCGCGCCCGAATCGTTGCTGTGGCGGCTAGGTGATCATGAGCTCGCCTGCTCGGCGCTTGGCGATCGCGAGCGATTTTTACCCTGCGGAACCGAGTGGACTCGACCGACGCTGCACAATCTCCCCGGGCTGTGTGTACACGATCTGATGCTGCTGCCGATCGAGCGCGGTCGGGAATTCTTCGATGCGCTGCGGTTGCCGGGTGCGCTGGACGAGGCTACGGAACTGTTGCTTGCGGAGATTCGCGGGCGTTATCGCTATCTTTGTGAAGTCGGGCTCGGCTATCTCACGCTCGATCGACAGTCACGCACTCTCTCTGGTGGCGAAGTGCAGCGCATCAACCTCACGACGGCGCTCGGCACTTCCTTGGTGAATACTTTATTCGTGCTCGATGAGCCGTCTATCGGACTGCATCCGCGCGACATGCAGCGGGTGATCAGCGTCATGCATCGTCTGCGCGATGCCGGCAACTCGCTGCTCGTGGTCGAACACGATCCGCAGATCATGCTGCAGGCCGATCGACTGCTCGATATGGGTCCGGGCGCCGGCGAACACGGCGGGAACATTGTCGCCTGGGGCGCGCCCAGCGCCGTATGCGCGACCATAGAATCTTTGACGGGCGCTTATCTCAACGGTCGACGGCGCGTCGAGTTACCCCCACCACGGCTTGTCGCAACCGCGAAAACTGCGGGCAGCAAAGCGACTGCAAACTTTCTGGAGTTGCTGGGCGCCACGCAGCACAACCTCAAAAACATCGACGTCCGCTTTCCTCTGCAACGACTGGTGTGTGTGACGGGCGTATCAGGCTCCGGCAAGTCGACACTGATACAAGATGTACTGCACCCGGCGCTGCTGAAGCATCTCGGTCGGCCAACCGAAGCCGCAGGTGCACATGCCGGAATGCGCGGCGCAGAGCGCATCAGCGAGGTCGTGTTCGTCGACCAGACACCGATCGGCCGCACGGCACGCTCGAACCCCGCGAGCTATGTCGGTGCCTTCGATGTCGTTCGCGAACGCTTCGTCAAGCTCGCCGAATCGCGTGAGCGCGGCTATACCGCAGGCACTTTTAGCTTCAACTCGGGCACTGGACGTTGTCCGTCCTGCACCGGCAGTGGCTTCGAACACGTCGAGATGCAGTTTCTCTCTGATGTTTATCTGCGTTGCGGCGACTGCAACGGTTCGCGCTATCGCAGCGAAACCCTGGAAGTGAAGCACCCGGGCCCCGCTGGTCGGACGGCGAGTATTGCCGATGTGCTCGAGATGACGGTCACCGAGGCGCTCGTTTTCTTTGCAGAGGTACCCGAGCTCGCGGCCCGCCTCGCGCCCCTTGCCGATGTGGGACTCGATTATCTGCGGCTCGGCCAGCCGGTACCGACGCTCTCCGGCGGCGAGGCGCAGCGCCTCAAACTCGCCGGGCACCTCGCAGACTCGGCCGAATCAGGCAGCACCGGTAAACTGTTTTTGTTCGACGAGCCCACCACCGGCCTGCACTTCGAAGATATCGCGAAGTTGCTGGCGGCGTTTCGCAAGCTGCTCGATGCAGGTCATTCTTTGATCGTCATCGAGCATAACCTCGATGTGATCCGCTCCGCTGAATGGATTATCGATCTCGGGCCGGAGGGCGGCGATCGCGGCGGCTCGATCATTGCCTGCGGCACGCCGACGGATGTTGCTCGTGAACCGCGCTCGCATACGGGTGCAGCGCTGCGCGAAGCAACAACACTCACGGCCAAAAGCAGCACTGCAGCGGCAGCTCGCGTTCGCGAGCCCGCCGTCCGCGCCAGTCGTGACATCGTGGTCCGCAACGCCCGCGAGCACAATCTGCGTAATATCGACGTCGATATTCCGCGCAATGCCTTTACGGTGGTGACCGGAGTTTCGGGTTCGGGCAAGTCGACGCTGGCCTTCGACATCATTTTCAATGAAGGTCAGCGGCGTTATCTCGAGTCGCTGAACGCCTATGCGCGGCAGTTCGTGCAACCGGCGGCGCGTCCGGAGGTCGACTCGATACGGGGTATTCCGCCGACTGTGGCCATCGAGCAGCGTACGAGCCGGGGCGGTCGCAAAAGTACGGTCGCCACGCTGACCGAGATCTATCACTTTTTGCGGCTGCTGTACGTGAAGCTCGGTACGCAGCACTGCCCGCAGTGCGCAGTAGCCATCGAACCACAATCGGCTGACGCCATTGCCGCGCGCATCATTCGCGACTTCAAAGGCAAGACGATCGATCTGTTGGCACCGCTCGTGGTTGCGCGCAAGGGGCTTTATACCGATCTCGCCAAATGGGCGGCGGCCAAGGGCTATCGGGAATTGCGCGTTGATGGCGAGCGCTTGCCGGTCAAGCCCTGGCCACGGCTCGATCGCTTCAAGGAACACGATATCGAGCTGCCGGTCGCCCGCCTCGGAATTTCGGCCCGCGGCGAAGCCGACCTGCGCGCAAAACTGGCCGAGGCCTTGCAGTACGGCAAGGGTCTCGTACAAGTACTGCCGGTCGGTACAAAGAAATCGATAGTGTTCTCGACCAAGCGTGCCTGTCCCGCCTGCGGCACGAGCTTCGCCGAACTCGACCCGCGGCTGTTTTCCTTCAACAGCAAGCAGGGTTGGTGTGCGGGTTGCTATGGCACGGGTCTTGAGCTCTCGGGTTTTGACGAAGAGCAGACCGGCGAAGAGGCCACCTGGAACGAATGGCATGACGGCGAGGCCGGTCGTTGCAGCCAATGCAATGGCGAGCGTCTCAATCCGGTGGCGCGCAACGTACGCTTCAGGGGGCGCTCGATAGGTGACTTCACCTGTGCACCGGTGGCCGAGGCCCGGGCTGCGCTCGAGGGACTGAAGCTCGACAAACGCGAACGCTTGATCGCGCGTGATCTGCTCAATGAAATCCGCACCCGGCTCGGTTTTCTGGAGCGCGTCGGCCTGGGTTATCTCGGCCTTGATCGTGCCGCGCCGACCCTCTCGGGCGGCGAAGCGCAACGTATTCGGCTCGCAGCCCAGCTCGGCTCCAACTTGCGTGGCGTCTGTTATGTGCTCGACGAACCCACCATCGGCCTGCATCCGCGCGACAACCGCATTTTACTCGATGCATTGAGTGATCTCGCGGCGAATCACAATACGCTGGTCGTCGTCGAGCATGACGAAGACACCATTCGTCGCGCTGACCATGTCATCGATCTCGGGCCGGGTGCCGGTGTGCGCGGCGGTCAGGTCGTCGGTCGTGGTCGCGTTACCGATTTGCTCGCCAACCCGGACTCGATCACCGGTCGCTATTTGCGCGAGCCGCTGAAACACGCGCGCGAGCCACGTCGTTCTGTCAATGCCAAAACGCCTGCGCTCATCATCGAGCAGGCTAATTTACACAACTTCGCAGGCATCGATGCGCGGATCCCGCTCGGTCGACTGGTCGTCGTGACCGGCGTATCGGGCTCCGGAAAGTCGACCTTGGCGCGCGATGTGCTGCACACCAGTGCCCATGCGCTCGTGAGTGCGCAGGGTCCGGCGGTCGGTTGCCGAGGCATTCGCGGTATCGAGGCCGTGGATCGCGTGCTCGAAGTCGACCAGACACCGATCGGCAAAACGCCGCGTTCGTGCCCTGCGACCTATGTCGGCATTTGGGACGAGATCCGCAAAATCTTTGCCGGTACCAGCGAGTCGCGTTTACGCGGCTATGGACCCGGCCGATTTTCCTTCAACACTTCGGGCGGACGCTGTGAATCCTGCGAAGGTCAAGGCGTGCAGACGGTGGAGATGAGTTTTCTACCGGATGTGAAAGTAACCTGTGATGCCTGCCGCGGCAGCCGCTTCAACACCGAAACGCTCGCGGTGACCTGGCGTGATATCAGCATCGGTGACGTGCTCGCCATGAATATCGAAGACGCCGCCGAATTCTTTGAACCGTATGCCACGCTGTACCATGTATTGACGCTGCTCTGCGATGTGGGCCTCGGCTATCTGACTCTGGGGCAGCCGAGCCCTACGCTCTCGGGTGGCGAAGCCCAGCGCATCAAACTCGTCACCGAACTTGCCAAGGTCCGAGTAGATCTGCGTGCACCGCTGCGCAGTCGCCCCAAACACACTTTGTACGTGCTCGACGAACCCACGGTCGGGCTGCACATGGCGGATGTCGAAAAACTCATTCACGTGTTGCATCGGCTGGTGGATGCCGGCAATACGGTCGTGCTCGTCGAACATAATCTGGATGTGATTGCCGAGGCCGACTGGGTACTCGATCTTGGACCGGAGGCCGGCGCAGGCGGCGGCAAGTTGGTGGCCGAGGGGCCACCGCAGACACTCGCGCGGCGCCCCGGGTGCTCGCATACGGGTAAAGCACTGCGTGAGTTTCTGGCGGATCGACCTGCGACCCGCTAGCCTCTTGCGCATGCCCAACGATCTCAATTGCTGGAAGTGCGGCGCCTCGCTGGCAGCGCTGTCGTTACCGCTGCGGCGTCTCGATGAGTGCCCGCAGTGCCGCGCCGAGCTGCATGTCTGCAAACTCTGCGTCGACTATGAACCGAAGCTCGCCAAGCATTGTCGCGAGCCGACGGCCGAAGAGGTACGCGACAAAGAGCGCGCCAACTTCTGCGATCATTTCAAGCCGCGGGCCGGTGCCTGGAAGCCCGCCGATCGCGCGGCCATCGATTCCGCGCGTGCGGAACTCGAACGTCTGTTCGGCGGGAAGTGACGCTGTCAGGCCATACTTCCTTGCGCCTCGGACCGCAGGATCTTGCGGTACGTCGGATGTCGCTGTGGTTGCTCGGCGCGTGGGCGGCTTTGATCGTGAGCTCATCGCTCTATCCCTTCGAAGGGGATCTACTTCGTTTGTTCGACGCTGTCATCGCCGGGTTGCCGAAACTGCGCGAGTGGCGCGAGCCGTCGCAACGCGATGCCATGGTAAATCTGCTGCTTTACCTGTCGTTTGGTCCGCTGGGATCGATGGCGCTCGAAAAAGCCAGCGGATTTTTTGGCCGTATTCTTTGGCCAGTGATCGGTGCCAGCCTGCTTTCGCTCGCGATCGAAGTCATCCAGCATGCGTTGCCAGCCCGCGACCCGAGCCTCGCCGATTGGCTGCTCAATATCATCAGTGCTGCTGTCGGTACCTTGATCGCCGCGCTTTATTCAGCCCTGCCCGTACGCCCACTCTCTCGTCGATTACAGCGTCTCGCCATCGGCCCCGCGCCTGCGTTACTCGTCGCGCTGTGGTTGATTGCGCACCTCGCGCCTTTTGTGCCCCGGCTGCGTCCGGGTCGCATCGAAGCGGCCTTTCAGGAAAGCCTGGCGATGGAGCTGTCACCCGGTCCACTGATCGCTTATTTTGCCTGTTATCTCTTGCTGGGTGCGCTGCTCAACGCGCTGCTGCGCAGACCTTATTTTTGGTCGGCGCTGCTGCTATTCGCCTTCTCAGTCGTGGCGCGAGTGCTGTTCGTAGGCCAATATTTGACTCCCGCCGAGGCGCTAGGTCTGGCTTTTACGCTACCCTTGATCGGGGTGCTCCACCGCTTTGATCCACGCCGTTGGGAATCGACCGCATTCCTGCTCGCCTGCCTCGCTCTGCTGGCGAGCGGCTTATGGCCTGATCCGAGTGCCACTGAGCACGGCGCCACATCCACTTTTATTTGGCTGCCCTTCGCCGAGCTGGCGGGCGGCACCGTCGATCCTGGCGCGCTGCCCCTGCTCGAGCGGCTGTTCTTCGGTATTGGGCTCGCATGGCTCGCTTTGCATGGGGACACCCGCCGCATCCCGCACCTGCCCCTCGCATTGCTGGTCGCTATCGTCACCGCGTTCCTGCAACAATGGGTCCCGGGGCGTCAGCCCGACACCACGGACATCGCGGCTTTGCTGATCGGCGCTGCGCTGGCCCAAGGCACGGCGCGCATCGACCTGCGCACCTGAACCGTCGGAGAGTTCCATGAGCAAGACCGTTCTGCAGATCCTGTTCGGTTTCATTTTGGTTTCGCTGTTTTGCTACACCACCTTCGCCAGCTTGCAGCAGTCGGTGCTCGATTGGCAGGGTCTGATCCGTCAACCCGACAACTGGTGGACCATCGCCACCCTGATCGATGCCTATTACGGTTTCCTGACGTTTTACGTCTGGGTGTTCTACAAAGAAATTCGTTGGTTGTCGCGGATAGTCTGGTTCGTGGCGATCATGCTGCTCGGCAATATGGCGATGGCAGCCTATGTACTGATCCAGCTATCACGACTAGGTCGCGACGAACCGGCGGCGACGATCTTGCTGCGCCGCCCCGCCTGAGCGGGTATCACCATGCTCGCGCCAGTACGACGTTATCTCGTCGATCCGATCCTCGCTCTTTTGCAGCAGGGGCTCGCACCGCGCCAACTTGCCCTGTGTCTTGCGCTCGGCGCAGGCATCGGCATGTTCCCGGTACTCGGGGTGTCGACGCCAGTGCTGACGCTGCTCGCGCTGTGGTTGCGACTGAATTTGGCGGCCATTCAGCTCGTCAGCTGGCTGATCGGCCCGCTGCAACTGGCCATGATCATCCCCTTCATGCGGTTCGGCGAGTGGCTGGTCGGCGCAGACGCACAGCCCCTGACCATCGAAGCCGGCATGCAAATCATTGCTCAAGGAGTGCTCCAAGCCATCGTCACGCTGTGGGACGCGATCGTCCACGCGTCGATCGGCTGGATGCTTATCGGTCCGGCTGCAATTTATGTACTCTATCGGCTGCTGATTCCCGTCCTCGAGCGCGCACTACAGCGCCTCAAAACTGTGCCACCGACTTGAAGCTGCCACCATGACCGATACCGCTCCGTTGCCTCTCGAAATGCGTCTGCTCGAAGAGGATCGCATTCCGGACTGGCTGATCCGCCGACGCATACGGGCGCTGCTCGCGCAGCGCCTGCGCGAAGAGGACAAAGGCGATCCGGAAACGCAGCAGGCACATCTCATGGATATGGTGAGGCGCTTGCGCGAAAGCCCCATCGCCATTCACACCGCTGAAGCCAATCAACAGCACTACGAAGTACCCACCGCGTTTTATTTGCAGACGCTTGGCAAGCATCTGAAATACAGCAGCTGCTACTACGACGACTTCAACATCGAACAGGCCGCCGCCAATCTCGATGCGGCCGAGGCCCGCATGCTCGCGCTCACTTGCGAGCGCGCTCGGCTGCGCGACGGCGAGCGCATCCTCGAACTCGGCTGCGGCTGGGGTTCGCTGTCATTGTGGATGGCCGAGCACTATCCCGAATCGCGCGTCACCGCGATCTCCAACTCGCGTACGCAGAAGCTTTTCATCGATGCTCGCGCCAAAGAGCGCGGTCTCAAAAATATCGAGATCATCACCTGCGATATCAATCAGCTGCAGTTTGGTCCCGAGATCCGTTTCGACCGGGTTGTGTCGGTCGAAATGTTCGAGCACA
>VGUP01000025.1 GCA_016874175.1 Gammaproteobacteria bacterium
CGAATTGATCGGCGATATGGCGACCGAAGAATTGGTCGCCGCGGCCGAGGGCATGGAACTCGACGATCTCGCCGACCTTGTCGGCGATCTGCCCGAAACAGTAACGCTGCAAGTGCTGCGCTCGATGGACCAACGCGATCGCGAGCGTCTGCGTAACGTCTTGTCGTGGCCCGAAGACAGCGCAGGCGGCCTCATGAACACCGACACGGTGAGCGTGCGCGCCGACGTCACGCTCGAGGTGGTACTGCGTTATCTGCGCATGCGGGGCGAACTGCCGGCGCGAACCGACAGTCTGTTCGTGGTGGATCGACACGATCGCTATCTCGGCACGATCGCGCTGACGCGCATCATCACCGGCGACCCCGAGGCCAGTGTCGGCGAAAGTCTGGACACCGAAGCACCGCGGATCGAACCGGAAACCGCCGCGCACGACGTCGCACAACTCTTTCAGGATCGCGATCTGGTCTCGGCCGCCGTCGTTGGGGTAGAAGGTCGCCTGCTCGGTCGCATCACCATCGACGACGTGGTCGACGTCATTCGCGAAGAAGCCGAGCACTCCGTGCTATCGATGGCTGGCCTGCAAGACGAGGAAGACCTGTTTGCCGGCATCGTACCTTCGACGCGACGACGATTACTCTGGCTCGGCATCAATCTCGTGACTGCGTTTCTTGCCGCGGCTGTGGTCAAATCGTTCGAGAGTACCATCGAGAAAGTGGCGGGGCTCGCCGCACTGATGCCGATCGTCGCTTCGATGGGCGGCATCGCCGGCACGCAAACGGTCACGCTCATCATTCGCGGCCTGGCGCTCGGTCAGGTGCAGTGGGACAACGCGCGCTGGCTGCTGTTCAAAGAAATCGCCGTGGGTGGGCTGAACGGCCTGTTGTGGGCGCTGGTGGTCGGCGTGGTCACGGTGTTCTGGTTCGACACCTGGCAGATCGCCGGCATCATTGCCGCCGCCATGCTCATCAATTTGCTGGCCGCCGCAGCGGTGGGCGTGCTGGTGCCGCTCGCGCTACGACGACTCGACATCGACCCCGCGTTGTCGGCGGGCGTCATCATCACCACGTTTACCGACTGCATCGGCTTCGCGACGCTACTCGGCCTCGGCGCGCTGTTTTTGACCTGAACTCGATTACTTGATTACTGGGTCGCCTCGGTTGAGCCAGCAGCCGTCGAACCGGCGTTGATGTAGAACTCGAGCGCCTCGCGCGCCAGCGGTGCGCAGCCGTCGATCGCGCCGTCGCCTGTGCGCGCGACATCGAAGCATTTGCCGATTTTTACTGCGCAAAGGTGAAACGCGACTACGGCATCGAGTTGGCGCGAACTCGCGTCGGTCTGCATTCCGGTCCTACACTCGTCGGCAATTTCGGCGGCGAACGACGATTCAACTACACGGCCTACGGACAAACCGTCGTCATCGCGGCACGCCTCGAAACGGCCAACAAAGAATTCGACACCACGGTACTGGTCAGCGAATCCACCCCCTCGCGTCTCGCCGACCCGAGCGCGCTGTGCGACGTCGGGTCCGTGCAGCTCAAGGGCGTACCACAGCCCGTCGCCGCTTATACCTGGGCCGTCAACCGCCCCGATTGATAGTCGGCAATGGCGCGCTCGATCTCGGCGCGTGTCGTCATCACGAAGGGCCCATGCTGCACCACGGGCTCACCGATCGGCGCTGCCGCCAGCAATAAAAAGCGTGCGCCAGCCGACCCCGCAGTCAGCAGCACCTCATCGCCCGGGCCAAGCACCCCGCCCTGACGCCGCACCAAGCCTGCCGGCAGACTGCTGTCCGCGCGCGCAGCCAACTCCCCTTCGAAGACGTACAGATACACGTTGTGCCCGGCCGGCAATCGGTAGCGGAACTCGGCCATCGACTGCAGATCCACATCAAAGAAAATGGGCTGCGTGCTGACGCCGACCACCGGACCCGTCACCTGCAACGGCACTGCCTGGGAGGCATCGACGAAATCGCCGGCGATCACCTTGACCCGCCCGCGTGGGATCTCGGCGAGCGGAATACGCGAGGCCTCGATGTCCTCGTAGCCCGCCGGGCACATCTTTGCGCGCGCGGGCAGATTGATCCACAACTGGAAGCCGCGCATCAGACCGCTCTCCTGCTGTGGCATCTCGGAGTGGATGATGCCGCGCCCGGCAGTCATCCACTGCACGCCGCCACTTTTGAGGTGACCCCGATTGCCGAGGTGGTCCTCATGCAGCATGTGACCCTCGAGCATATAGGTCACGGTTTGAAAGCCGCGATGCGGATGCGCCGGAAAACCGGCGATGTACTCGTCGGCCCGTTCACTGCTGAACTCGTCGAGCATCAGCAATGGGTCCAGTCGCGCGAATTGCGACTGCCCGAGGCTGCGGTACAGCGTCACCCCCGCTCCATCGGCGGTGCGCTGCGCGGCGGTCACTCGCTGCAAAAGTCTCAGCATCCCTGCATCCGCTTGCGCTTACTTCACCGGCGCAGGTTTCTGGCGCAGCGCATAGTGCTCGAGACTCGATAGGCTACGATCGTCGCTCCATACCGTCGGCGCATCAAAATATTTGGCGTAGTTCTTGTGTGCGTAGTCGAGCACCGGTCGCGACAGCACTTGTTCGAGATCTTTGGTCGTTCCCATGAAGCACGCGTACTGACAGAAACCCGGACGCTGACCCATCAACATCCATGGCAACCACGGCGTGATGCGGTTCCAGGTCCCCGTGTAGTCGAGGCTGGTGACTTTCGGATTTTGCAGGTCTTCGATCTTGATGTGATGGGCGAAGAATTCGGACACCTGCACGATCGGACCCGAGGACTCGCGCGGCCACTTGTCGGGCTGCAGCGCGTTCGGGTACGCGAGATGGATATGGATTTCCATCTCGGCCATGTCGCCATGCTGGTACCACGGCAGCATGAACGGGATCTTCGGCGGCGGCGCTTCGTTGTTCAGCCCGCCGAATTTCGGCGGCTGCGGAAAGTGATCCTCGATCAAATAGTTGAACGGGTCGTTGTCGACATGGACCGCCTTGACGGTTTCACCGCTCAGCGGGTTCTTCCAATCGTCGAGCACCTCGCCGCTGCGCAGATCGGTGTAGACGATGATCTCGCGACACATGCGGCGAATCGCGCCGTCCGGACCCTCGGCGAGACGGATCACGCCAAAGCCGGAGGTGCCCATGAGATCGACGATTTTTTTGTTCGGCTCGACGGCCATCAGATAGCCCTTGAACCAAAAATATTTTGGCTTGCCGACGTCGAGATCGCCCTGGATGCGCGCATACGCGAGCTGGTTGCCGCGCCCAGTCCCCAGATCGAGATAGGGTC
The DNA here is from genome assembly GCA_016874175.1 of Gammaproteobacteria bacterium. Taxonomy (GTDB): domain Bacteria; phylum Pseudomonadota; class Gammaproteobacteria; order Steroidobacterales; family Steroidobacteraceae; genus UBA964. The sequence goes on from VGUP01000025.1 coordinate 3,311, forward strand.
CCTTCAAGCCGGGCCCCATACCGTACTTTGACGTCATGGCTGCCGCCGCCATGGCCGAGGGCCCGCCGAGCGTCATGCAGGCAAGGCCGGAGGCACCGATGGCCAGCGCACCGCCCAAGCCGCTCGCCGTGGTGAGGAAATCACGCCGCGCCGGTGCGGCCACTTGATCCGAATTCGACATGAGCATTTACCCCCGATGAATGAACGCGTTTTGAATTATCAGTCGTCAACCCGATGCCCCTTCAGGCGCCCGGGACCTGCAATTTTTTGAGCTCGGCGAGCACGAGTTTGGAGTGGCCCTTGGCATCGACCTTCTCCCAGTGACGCATGATGCGGCCCTGCGGGTCGATGATGAACGTGTCGCGGCGCGAGAACTCCATGAGCCCGAGCATGCTGGTTAGCACACCGTATGACTTGGTGACCTGCTTGTCCGGATCGGCGAGAACTTGGAACGGCAGACTGTGCTCCTTGGCGAAGGCCTTCTTCGATTCAAGGTCGTCGACGCTGACGCCGAGGACCACGGTATTGGCCCGCCGGAAGGCAAAGATATCGTCACGGAATTCGCAGGCCTGAGTCGTGCAGCCCGGCGTATTGTCTCTGGGATAGAAATAAAGCACGACCCATTTGCCCCGCTGCTCTTTGAGCGAAACCCACTTGCCGGTCTGATCCTGCAGGCGAAATTCAGGCGCCGGCTGTCCCGCCTTCGGGCTGTCGGCCCAGGCCTCACCGATCAGGGAGGCGCCCATCAACCAACCCGCGGCGACCCACAAGAACAGACAACGAGGGATGATCATCATGACCGGTGATCCTTTGAAAATGGATTGAACCGTATCTTCACGGCTCGCCGTCTGCGGCACAATAGGCGGCGTGACTCTGCAAGCCGATGTCCGCAACGTGAGCAGCACCAACGGCCCAAACCGGGGGCGGCGCGCTCTGGTACTCTCCGGGGGCGGCGCGCGCGCGGCCTATCAGGTCGGGGTGCTCAAAGCCTTGGCAGAAATTTGGCCGGGCAAAGCGGCGCCCTATGACATCGTGGTCGGAACTTCGGCGGGCGCCGTCTGCGCCGCGGTCCTCGCGACCCACGCCGACGATTGGCGCGAGGGTACTCGCCGTCTCGAACGCGTCTGGGCGAACTTCACCGTCGAGCAAGTGTTTCGCGCTGGCTTCGCCGCCATGCTCGGCGCGGGTTTGCGCTGGACGAGCTCCGCCCTCACCGGCGGCCGGCTGATTGCCGCACCGCCGGCGCTGTTCAACAACTCACCGTTGCGGGCCCTGCTCGGCGAACGAGTAGATTGGCAGACGATTCGCGAGCACATCGCCCGCGGTCATTTGCGGGCACTGGCGCTGACCGCTACCAGCTACGCCGGTGGTCATCACCGCGTTTTCTTTGAGGCCGCCGACGAGGTCGCCGAGTGGCGCGGCGTACGCCGAGCGGGCTCACGTACGACGCTGAATCTCGATCACCTCATGGCGAGCGCCGCGATTCCGTTCTTGTTTCCGCCGGTACTCATCGACCGGGTTTACTACGGCGATGGCGCCATGCGGCAACTGGCGCCACTCTCGCCAGCGATCCACCTCGGCGCCGATCGGCTACTCGTGATCGGCGTTCGCGCGCAAAATGCGGCGGGTCTCGGCGGCAACATCGGTACCGGAAACACGCCCTCCTCCGGTGAAATCTTTGGCTTTCTGCTCGACACCTTGTTCAGCGATCAGGTGGATGCGGACCTCGACCAACTCGAACGCACCAATAGAATGATCCGCAAAGCGTCGAGCGCACTCGACGGTCTACGCGAAATCAGCGCGCTGCGTCTCGTGCCCGGCGCCGACCCCCGCGAGAGCGCCGCCCGCCACCTCGGCAGCCTGCCCACCGCACTGCGCAGGCTGCTGGCGGTGATCGGCGCCCGCGGCGAAGCGGGCAGCTTGCTCGCGAGTTATCTGATGTTCGAGGCTCCCTACACGCGCGAACTCATCGAGCAGGGTTACACGGACGCCATCACCCAACGCCGCCCACTGCTGGATTTTCTGGGCTGACGATTTCTGGGCTGGCGATTTCTGGGCTGGCTTTTTTTGCGGGCAGGCGCTTACGACAGAGTCGGTTTGCGGCGCAGCGCCGCAGTCGCCCGATCAAGGCCAGCGAGCGTCAGCGGAAACATCCGACCCGTCACGAGCCGCTGCGTCAGCCGAATCGACGGCGTCCACTCCCAACGCTCTTCAGGTTCAGGATTAAGCCAGACCAGATGCGGAAAGTGCGCGGTCATGCGCTGCATCCACAAGCTGCCGGCTTCCTCGTTGAAGTGCTCGACGCTGCCGCCCGGCTGCACGATTTCATAGGGGCTCATCGCCGCATCACCGACGAAAATCACGCGATAGTCGGCATTGAAGGTCCGCAGCAAGTCGAAGGTACGCATCCGTTCGGTATGACGGCGTCGATTGTCTTTCCAAAGATTTTCGTAAACGAAATTGTGGAAATAGAAATACTCGAGATGACGAAATTCGCTGCGTGCCGCCGAAAACAGTTCCTCGCAGACGCGAACGTGGTCCTCCATCGACCCCCCCACATCGAGCAGCAGCAACACTTTCACCGCGTTACGCCGCTCGGGATGCAGCTTGAGGTCGAGCCAGCCCGCGTTACGCGCCGTGGCATCGATGGTGCCGTCAAGATCGAGTTTGTCCGCTACCCCCTGCCGCGCGAACTTGCGCAAGCGTCGTAGCGCCATTTTGAGATTACGCGTACCGAGTTCGCGCTGATCATCGACGTTGCGGTACTCGCGAGCCTCCCAAACTTTGACCGCCCGACGCTGACGCGCTCCCGCATTGCCTATGCGTATGCCCTCGGGGTTGTAGCCACCCGAGCCGAAGGGCGAGGTACCCCCCGTACCCACCCACTTGTTACCGCCCTCGTGTCGCTCTTTTTGCTCTTCGAGACGCTTGCGTAACGTCTCGAGCAACTTGTCCCAACTGCCGAGCGATTCGACTTGTGCGCGCTCCTCTGCGGTGAACAATCGTTGCGCGAGACTCTGCAGCCATTCAGCCGGCACCTCGGCCACCAGTTTCTGAAACAGCCGCTCGGCACCGGCGAAATGCTCGGCGAACACGCGGTCGAAACGATCGAAGTGCCGCTCGTCCTTGACCAGCGCGAGTCGCGCGAGCCAATAAAACTCCTCGGCGGAACAAAACGCCACGCGCGCCTCCAACGCCTGCAGCAACGACAAAAATTCGGTGAGGGAGACCGGCAGCCCCGCATTGCGCAGCTCGAAGAAAAAGCGGACCAGCATGCAGCCTCCGCAGCCCCTGCCTCAGCGCACCCGCCTGTTCAGGAATACGAGCTGCTCGAACAAGTGCACATCCTGTTCGTTCTTGAGCAGGGCGCCATGCAACGGCGGAATCGCTTTCTTCGGATCATCGCTGCGCAGCACCTCGGGCGGGATCTCTTCGGCAAGCAGCAACTTGATCCAGTCGAGCAGTTCGGAGGTTGACGGCTTTTTTTTGAGACCCGGCGTTTCGCGCACCTTGTAGAACGCAGCGAGCGCTTCGGCAAGCAATTCGCACTTCAGATTCGGGTAATGCACTTCGACGATCTTTTCCATCGTCGGCTGGTCCGGAAAGCGGATGTAGTGAAAAAAACAACGCCGCAGAAAGGCATCGGGCAGTTCTTTTTCGTTGTTGCTGGTGATGATGATGATCGGTCGATGGCGGGCGCGCACCAATTCGCGCGTCTCGTACACGTAAAACTCCATGCGATCGAGTTCGCGCAGCAAATCGTTGGGAAACTCGATATCTGCTTTGTCGATTTCATCGATCAGCAGTACGGGCTGCACGTCCGATTCGAAGGCCTCCCAAAGTTTGCCGCGCACGATGTAGTTGCGGATGTCGGCACCGCGCTCATCGCCCAGCTGCGAATCGCGCAACCGCGACACCGCATCGTATTCATAGAGACCCTGCTGCGCCTTACTGGTGGATTTGACATGCCACTCGAAAATCGGTCGGCCCAGCGCCTCGGCCACCTCGAGCGCCAACTGGGTCTTGCCGGTCCCCGGCTCGCCCTTGATCAGCAATGGCCGCGCGAGCGTGACCGCCGCGTTCACCGCCATACGCAAATCGTCGGTCGCGATATAGCGCTCGGTGCCCGTGAAGCGTTGCTTGTTCATGCTGAATTTTTCCTTACGGCGCGCTTGACGGCGCGCTCGCCACCGCCTTCGCCGCCGGCAGCACGAGGGTGTGCGCCGCGGGCCCAGGCAACAAGGGCTTTGGCCGCCCCGCAACCCAATCTTTGAACCCGAGGCGATAAAACGGGGACAGCGGATGACCGCTGGCGCCGCCCGGCAACTGCATGTACGCCTCAGCCTCGCGACCGGGCGAAACGGCAAAGCGTTCCGAGGCGCCGAAAGTCGGTCCGGCGACCCGCGGCACGTTGAGATCACCAGCCACCGGCAAGGCAGGCATATCCAAAAAACGCGCGAGCGGTCCAAGCGCGTTCGACAACGGGTGACGTACCGCGGTCGTGTTGTGCGCGCCCCAAGTGCAGCGATCGAGCGCGCTGCAAGCCTGGCGCGCATCGGCGATCACGGCATCCGCCTGCTGCAACAACAAGCCTCGCCAATCGGTGTAGTCCGCCGCGAGCAGGTGCGGCGGCTGCTCGCTGACGAGTCGCCATAACGAGCCTTCGAAGAGCGGATACGCGCTCGAACCCTCGCCCGCCGCGAGCGTCGTGGTGATCATCTTCCACACGGCAGCGCGGGTACGCTCGCGGAATTCGCGCGCGTAACGGTAACTCACGCTGTCGACGGCGGCGCGCCCCGTCCACTCGCTCACCAGCCTGCGCAGTTCGGTTCGTCCCGCGTGGTCACGCACGGCATCCTCGTCGAGCGTGGCCAGCAACAAACGTTGCCAGCGTTCCACCATCAGCGCCCGATCGTCGAGCTGGATGGCGAGCATGTCCTCTACCGTCGCCGGACGGTCAAGCGCGAGCAGACGATCGCGAATCTGTCGCTGTCTCGCACCCTTGTCGTAATGCATCCCGCCGGTGGCTTTTTCGTTGCCGAGCACGGCCTCGGAGGGGCCTTCGACATGGCGCGAATTCGCGCTCCAGATCCTGCCGATTTCCGGTTCACGGATCACCGGCGTTTCGCCAGCAGTCAACCAAGCCGTCGCCGGCGCCGGCATCGATGCACTGCGCACGCGCGGAATACGGCCGATCAACGTCCAGGCGATACGTCCACCCCGGTCACCGACGACAAAATTTTGGTGGGGGATACCAACCTCTGGGGCGATCGCCAGCGCAGCATCGACATCGGCGACCTGTTGCAACTCGAGCGCGGCCAGCGTGGTGGCGCCCGGCTGCGTGATCACCCAGCGCGCCAGCCAGCAAGTACTTAAATCTTTGGAGCCCGGCGCGGGTGGATCGATGCGCATCACGACCCCGAGCGGCGAGTCGCGAACCACGAGCACCTCAGGGTCGCCTGCCGCGATCAACATCGATTCTCGATACAGGCGAAAAGGCTGCTCGCCTTCGGCCGTCACGTAGATATTTTTGACGGGATCGCAATCGACCGGTTCGGTGTCGCCCCAATCACCGTAGCTGTTGGTAAAGGACCAAGCGATACGCCCGTTACTGCCGGCGGCGATTCCGGGCAAACCCGGCAACGTCACGCCATTCGAGCCACTCGGTTCGGTAGCCACCTGCAAACGCGCGCGATACCAAGTCGTCGGCACGCGCAGCCCAAGGTGCATATCACCGGCGATCAGCGCCGCGCCGCTTCGAGTGTGTTGCCCGGCCACCGCCCAAGCGTTGCTGCCCGGCAAGCCTTGCTCACGCCACCCGTCTGCAGACATCGCCGCAGCGCGTTTCGCTTCGACACCACTTTTGACACTGCGCATTTTGACATCACGCAGATCGAGCAGATCCGGTGTGGGCACGGCCGGTGCCGCATAAGGTGCGCCGCCGTTCGCCGCCGTCTGTTCCGCCAAAGTCTGGAAATTGGGCGCATCCCACTCGTCACCGCGTGGAAACAGGAATTGCAGCACAGTCGCCGCTTGGGTCGAGTCGGCCTCGTCACGGCTCGCCGCGGCGACACGCTGTTCGATGCGACTGGCGATCTCGTGCCGCGGGATGTCATCGATGAGCGCCTGATACTGCAGAAACCACCACATGGAGTGGATCACGAGCACAGAGTCCTCGGCTCGCCAGGCCTCGGGTTTCTGCCGCAGCAACAAATATTCCCAGGGTCGAATATTTAAAGATTGGAGACCCGCATTGACGCCCGCGGCATAGGCCTCGATCCACGCCCGCTGCACCGGCGTCGCATCGGCGATGACCCGCCGCGCCACGGCGCGCAAACGGAAAATCCGCGCGCGTCGATCCTGTTCACTGACGCTTGCGCCGAGTAATGCGGCAAGCTCGCCCGCCGCCAGGCGACGCGCCAAATCCATCTGGAAAAACCGATCCTGAGCATGGGCGTAGCCCAGCCCGTAGGCGACGTCGCCGTGATCGGCACCACGCACCGTGACGATGCCATCGGCGTCGCGCTCGATCGCAACTTCAGCGCGCGGACCCGCCGCCGCCAGCGACGCGCGGCCATCGAGCTGCGGCAGCGAACCGCGCAGCAGCCACCAGCCCGTGGCCGTCAAACCGACGACCACGACGCCAACAACGATCACTCCGACAATGAAAACTTTGCGCATCGACGGGCTGCGCCTCAGGCGCGATGCACCCGCAAGATTTGCATGGAATTCGTGCCGCCCTGTACGCCACTCAGCTCGCCCTTGGTGAGGATGATCTGATCACCGTCGTCGACGATGCGCAAATCGAGCAGCATGTCGAACACGCGCTGGGCGAGCGGCACGGCATCGTTCGGCTGGACGTAAAAAGAAACCGGGTACACGCCGCGATACAGGGTCACACGCCGGCGGGTCCCCTCATGTCGCGTAAATGCGTAGATCGGGATGTCCGATCGCAGTCGCGACATCCACAGCGTCGTCGCGCCGCTCTCGGTCAAGGCGACGATGGCGCGCACATTCAGATGATTCGCGGTGTACATCACCGCGTGCGCGATGGCTTCCTCGGTCTGCGTGAAGGTGATGTCGGAGCGCTCGCGCGGACGGCTCTGCGAGAGGTGATAGGTCTCAGCACCTTGGATCACCTCGGCCATGGCGGCCACCGCCTTCACCGGATATTTGCCGGTCGCGGTCTCGGCCGAGAGCATCACGGCATCGGTACCATCGAGCACGGCATTGGCAACGTCGCTGACCTCGGCCCGCGTCGGCACCGGATTCTGGATCATCGACTCCATCATCTGCGTGGCCGTGATGGTGATGCGATTACGCATCCGCGTCTCGTGAATGATGGTCTTCTGCAGACCCGTGAGCGCTGCGTGACCCATTTCAACACCGAGGTCGCCACGCGCCACCATCACCACATCGGTGGCGTCGATGATGCCGGTCAACTGCGCGACCGCCTCGTGCCGCTCGATTTTGGCGATGAGCCGCGTGAAATTCCCGCCAGCAGCGCGCAGCAGCGCGCGCGCCTGATGCAAATCTTCGGCATCGCGCACGAACGACAGCGCGACATAGTCGATGCGCTGGGCAGCCACGAAGACGATGTCCTCGCGGTCTTTGTCGGTCAGCGCTGGGGCCGAGATGCCTCCGCCTTTGCGATTGAGACCCTTGCGATTCGACAGGTCGCCACCCGCGACCACCCGGGTCTCGATGCGCGTGCCCTGCACCGAAAGCACGTCGAGCACGATCAAGCCGTCGTTGAGCAGCAGCGTATCGCCGGCTGCGACGTCGGCGACGAGCTCCTTGTAGGCAACGCCGACTTCGCGCTCGTTACCGGCTTTTTTGTCGAGCGCCGTATCGAGCGCGAAGGCCTGACCTTCGACGAGCTGCACGGCCCCAGTGACGAAGCTTTCGATACGAATCTTTGGCCCGGACAGATCGCCAAGAACGGCGACGTAGCGCTCGGTCCGCCGGGTCGCTTCGCGCAACAGTTCGAGGCGGCGCAGATGATCTTGCTGCGTGCCATGCGAAAAGTTGATGCGTGCGACGTCCAGGCCCGCCTGACACATCTCGACCAAAACATCCAACTCGTCGGTGGCCGGCCCGAGGGTCGCCACGATTTTGGTTCGCCGCATCATTGTTTTTTAGCTCTCGCTTCCAGCACCGCAACTGCGGGCAAAGTTTTACCCTCGACGAACTCGAGGAAGGCACCACCGCCGGTGGAAATATAGGAGATTCCGCTCTCCACGCCGTATTTCTCGATCGCTGCCAGCGTGTCACCGCCGCCTGCCAAAGAAAACGCCGAACTGCGCGCAATGGCGAGCGCGATGGTCCGTGTACCCGCGCCGAACTGATCGAACTCGAACACACCGACCGGACCATTCCAGAGAATGGTCCCCGCCGTCTGCAACGAGTCGGCAAGCATCGCCGCGGTACGCGGCCCGATATCGAGAATGAGTTCACTCGCACCGACCTCAGTCACCCTACGTACCGTCGCCGGCGCCGCCGGGGAGAATTCCGGCGCAACTACCACATCGACGGGCAGCGGAATCTCGGCACCGCGCGCCTTGGCCTGAACGAGCAAGCACCGCGCAGTATCGAGCATGTCGGCTTCGTGCAGCGACTTACCGACGGCTACACCGGTCGCCGCCAAAAAAGTATTGGCGATACCGCCGCCGACGATCAGCTTGTCGACCTTGCCGAGCAACGACTCGAGTACCGTGAGCTTGGTCGACACCTTCGAGCCCGCAACGATCGCCACCAAGGGGCGCGCGGGCTTGGCGAGCGCACGCTCGAGCGCCTCGAGTTCACCGACCAGCAGCGGACCCGCACAGGCAACGGGCGCATGACGCGCGACGCCGTGCGTACTCGCTTCAGCACGATGCGCCGTGCCGAAGGCATCCATCACGAACACATCACAGAGCTTGGCCATGCGCCGCGACAAAGTCTCGTCGTCTTTTTTCTCACCCTTGTTGAAGCGCACGTTATCGCACAGCACCACTTCGCCAGGCTGACAAGCGACGCCGTCCAACCAATCGGCGACCAAGCGCACCGGCTGCCCGAGCAGTTCTTGCAGGCGCTGCGCCACGGGAGCCAGCGAGTTCTCGGCCGAGAATTCGCCTTCTTTGGGGCGACCAAGGTGCGAGAGCAGGATGACCTGCGCGCCGGCCGCGACCGCCGCACGAATCGTGGGCAGGGCCGCGCGGATCCGCGCATCGCTCGTGATCACGCCAGCTTCCACCGGCACATTGAGATCTTCGCGGATTAGGATACGCTTGCCCGCCAGCGCAAGATCGGTCATCCGCAACACGTTCATCGCTGCCGACCCGCTCAAACCGCGTTCGCCCAAGCCACCGTGGTGTCGAGCATGCGGTTCGAAAAACCCCATTCGTTGTCATACCAGGAACATACCTTGACCAGATTGCCACCGATGACCTTGGTCATGGTGGCGTCATAGTTCGAGGAATGCGCGTCGTGGTTGTAGTCGACCGAGACCAGCTGCTCTTCGGTGTAGGCCAGCACACCCTTGAGCGGACCCTCGGCCGCCGCGTTCATCAAAGAATTGATTTCGGCGACCGAAGTCGGCCGCTTCGGCGTGAAGGTCAGATCGACCAGCGAAACATTGATGGTGGGCACGCGTACCGCAAAGCCGTCGAACTTGCCTTTGAGTTCGGGCAGCACGAGACCGACCGCCGCAGCCGCTCCCGTCTTGGTGGGGATCATCGACATGGTCGCGGAGCGCGCGCGGCGCAGATCCGAGTGATAGACGTCGGTGAGCACCTGATCGTTGGTATAGGCATGCACCGTCGTCATCAGGCCGCTCTCGATACCGATGTTCTCCTGCAAAACTTTGGCCATGGGCGCAAGGCAATTGGTGGTGCACGACGCGTTGGAAATCACCGTGTACGAGGACTTCAGGTTCTGGTGATTGACACCGAAAACGATGGTCGCATCGACATCGTCACCGCCCGGCGCCGAAATCACCACCTTCTTCGCACCGCCTGCAAGGTGCGCACCGGCCTTCGCCTTGCTCGTGAAGAGTCCGGTGCACTCGAGAAGAATGTCCACGCCCAGCTCACCCCATGGCAGCTTCGCCGGATCACGCTGCGCAAGCACGCGGATGCGGTCACCGTTGACCACCATCGAATCGCCCTCGACGCGCACTTGGCCGGGAAAGCGACCGTGCGCGGTGTCGAAACGTGTCAGATGAGCATTGGTGTTGGCATCACCCAGATCGTTGATGGCGACGATCTGGATTTCTTTGGTACGTCCGCTCTCGTAGAGCGCGCGCAGCACGTTGCGGCCAATGCGGCCATAACCATTGATGCCCACCTTGATTGCCATGATTCTCTCGTCCTCTGTCGATATCGTTGGTAAAAAATTCAGACCGAATAAACTGCGGCGCTCGGCTTCGAAAGCGCAGTGCGCCAGCACTCAGCTGGCCAAAACCTCATCGATCGCCCGCGAGATATGCGCCGTGGTGAGCCCATAGTGCTCAAAGAGTGCCGCAGCCTTGCCCGAGGCTCCGAACCGATCGATACCGAGCACGCGACCCTCGCTGCCGACGTATTTCCACCAGCTCTGCGAGGCCGCCGCCTCAACGGCAATACGGCGCACGACGGCCCGCGGCAACACATATTCGCGCCAAGCGGCATCCTGCGCATCAAACACATCGGTTGCAGGCATAGATACCAGCCGCACGCGGCGACCCGCTGCGTTGGCCGCCCGCACGGCATCGGCCGCGGGCGCGACCTCGCTGCCCGTCGCGATGACGATCGCCTCGGGCAGCTGCCCGGCAGAAAGTTCGGGCTCGATCAGCACGTAGCCGCCATTGGCAATCGCCGCCTGCTGCGCCGCATTGCGTGCCTGCTGCGGCAAGGCTTGGCGCGTAAGCACGAGACAACTCGGCCCATGCTTGCGTTCGACCCCGGCGAGCCAGGCGACCGCAGTTTCGGCCGCATCGCAGGGACGCCAGACACCGAGATTGGGCATGGCGCGCAGACTCGCCAGCTGCTCGATCGGCTGATGCGTCGGTCCGTCCTCACCCAAGCCGATGGAATCGTGCGTGTACACGAGTAGCACGCGCTGATGCATGAGCGCGGCCAGACGCACGGCATTACGCGCGTAATCCGAGAACACGAGAAAAGTGCCCGCGTAGGGAATGAAGCCACCATGCAGCGCAAGCCCGTTCATCATGGCGGTCATCGCAAACTCGCGCACGCCGTAATAAATGTAGTTACCCGACACCTCGGCCGGGGTGACCGGCTTGGAATCTTTGCGCAGGGTATTCACCGAAACGGTGAGATCGGCCGAGCCGCCGATAAGCTCCGCCATGCCTGGACCCATGGCATTGAGAACCACCTGCGAGGACGCCCGCGTCGCCTGCGCCGCGGTGACTCCTGCGGCAGCGGCGAGTGCCGCAGCGCGCAATTGCGGCCAGCCGGTCGGCAACTCGCCCTGCAGGCGACGTGTGAGCTCGGCGGCGAGCTCGGGGAACTCGCGTTGGTAGCGCTTGAAGCGACGCCGCCACGCCTTCTCGGCACGCGCCCCGCGCTCGCGCTGATCCCAGGCAGCGCGTATGTCCTCGGGGATCACGAAGGGCTCGTGCGTCCAACCGAGTGCGGCGCGCGTCGCTGCGATTTCGTCGACGCCCAGCGGCTCGCCATGCGTGGACTTCGTGCCCTGCTTGTTGGGCGCGCCATAACCAATGACCGTGCGGGCGCAGACCAAGGTCGGTTGCTTGCGATTGGTGCGGGCGCGCTTCAGGGCTTTGGCAATGGCCTCACCGTCGTGCCCATCGACATTAGCAATGACCTGCCAGCCATAGGCGGCAAAGCGTTTAGCGGTGTCATCGCCCATCCAATCTTTGACCTGGCCGTCGATCGAGATGCCGTTGTCATCCCAGACGCAGATGAGCTTGCCGAGGCCGAGCGTGCCGGCGAGCGAGGCCGCCTCGTGCGAGATCCCCTCCATGAGGCAACCATCACCCATGAACACATAGGTGTGGTGGTCGACGATCTCGTGACCCGGGCGATTGAACTCGGCGGCGAGCAGACGCTCGGCGAGTGCCATGCCGACCGCCGTGGCGATTCCTTGGCCGAGCGGTCCGGTGGTGGTCTCGATGCCGATGGCGGGGTCATGCTCTGGATGCCCCGCGGTACGCGAGCCGAGCTGACGGAAATCTTTGATGTCCTGCAACGAGAGCGGATGGCCAGTCAGATGTAGCACGGAATACAGCAGCATCGACGCATGGCCATTCGAGAGCACGAAACGGTCGCGATCGACCCAGCGCGGGTTGGCCGGGTTGTACTCCATGACCTCGCGCCAGAGCACCTCGGCGATGTCCGCCATGCCCATCGGGGCACCCGGATGGCCGCAGGCGGCACGCTGCACCGCATCCATGGAAAGCGCGCGAACGGCGTTCGCGAGGAGGCGACGTGAGGACATGCGGTACCCGGCTTGTTTTCAGGAAACGGCAATTGTCCATCACCGCAGGCGGCTTTTTCAACGAAAAAGGGCAGCATCGGCGCTGCAGCGCGACGATTAATCGCTATAATCCACGCCGTTTTTTCGCTTGCCGTTCGTCCATTAATTTTTTTCGAGATCACCCATGGCCAACAACTACCTCTTCACCTCCGAGTCGGTCTCCGAAGGTCACCCGGACAAAGTCGCCGACCAGATCTCCGACGCCATCCTCGATGCCATCCTCGCCGAGGACAAGCGCTGTCGCGTGGCCGTCGAAACCTTGGTGAAGACTGGCGTAGCCATCGTCGCCGGCGAAGTCACCACCAATGCCTGGGTCGACATCGAGGCCATCGTCCGCCGGACCGTCCTCTGCATCGGCTACAACTCCTCCGACATGGGTTTCGACGGCGCCTCTTGCGGCGTTTTGAATGTCATCGGCAAGCAGTCGGCCGACATTGCCCAAGGTGTCGATCGCAAAGATCCACGCGAACAAGGCGCGGGCGATCAGGGTCTGATGTTCGGCTTTGCCACCAACGAAACCGATGTGCTGATGCCGGCCGCGATCACGCTCTCGCATCGTCTCGTCGAGCGTCAGGCCAAGGTGCGCAAGCAAGGCAAATTGTCTTGGCTGCGCCCGGACGCCAAGAGCCAGGTCACGCTGCGCTACGAAAACGACCGTCCCGTTGCCATCGACGCGGTGGTGCTCTCGACCCAACACAGCGACGACGTGTCGACCAAAAAGCTGCGCGAGGCCGTACTCGGAGAAATCATCCTGCCGGTGCTGCCGAAGAAGTGGCTGCACAAGGGCACCAAATTCCACATCAATCCGACCGGGCGCTTCGTCATTGGCGGACCGGTGGGTGACTGCGGCCTCACCGGGCGCAAGATCATCGTCGACACGTACGGCGGCTTCGCTCGTCACGGCGGCGGCGCCTTCTCGGGCAAAGACCCCTCGAAGGTCGATCGCTCGGCGGCCTATGCGGCGCGCTACGTAGCCAAGAACATCGTCGCGGCGGGCCTGGCCGAGCGCTGCGAGGTGCAGGTTTCGTACGCCATCGGCGTCGCCAAGCCCACCTCGGTGATGGTCGAAACCTTCGGTACCGGCAAGCTATCGCGCGACCAACTCACCGCGCTGGTCGATCGTCATTTCGATCTGACGCCCTATGGCCTGCGCGAAATGCTCGACCTCGCCCGGCCCATCTACCAAAAGACGGCCGCCTACGGGCACTTCGGGCGCACCGACAACGATTTCAGCTGGGAGCGCACCGACAAAGCAGCTGCGCTCGCGGCCGATGCGGGCCGGGGCGGCAAGGCGCGTCGAAAGAAGGCATAATCCGACCCCGTTCCGCGAGGGGCGCTGCAGCACCGGGTTGGCCGGTGCCAGGCTCGCGGGAAGGTCCGACAACGTCAACGGCGCCCGTCAATCTTCAACCAAAGATTAACGGAGTTTGCAATGAACGCTGTCGTCAAGCCCGCCAAGGGCGATTTCCACGTGGCCGATCTTTCGCTCGCCGATTGGGGCCGCAAAGAAATTCGGATCGCCGAAACCGAAATGCCCGGCCTGATGGCCATCCGCGAAGAATTCGCGCCCACCCAGCCGCTGCGCGGCGCGCGCATTACCGGCTCGCTGCACATGACCATCCAGACCGCCGTGCTCATCGAGACGCTGCAGGCGCTCGGGGCGCAGGTGCGCTGGGCCTCGTGCAACATCTTCTCTACTCAGGATCACGCAGCCGCGGCGATCGCCGTCAACGGCACGCCGGTGTTCGCCTACAAGGGCGAGTCGCTCAAAGAGTACTGGGACTTCACGCATCGCATTTTCGAGTGGGCTGATGGCGGCTACTCGAACATGATCCTCGACGATGGCGGCGATGCCACGTTGTTGCTGCACCTCGGTACCAAGGCAGAGACCGACCTGTCGGTGCTGATTAATCCGGGCAGCGAAGAAGAAGAGGTCCTGTTCGCTTCCATCAAAGAAATGCTGAAGCGTGACCCGAAGTGGTACTCGACGCGCCTCTCCAAGGTCCGCGGTGTCACCGAAGAAACCACCACCGGCGTCAAGCGCCTTTATCAGATGGCCAAGGACGGCGCCCTCGCGTTCCCGGCGATCAACGTCAACGACGCCGTCACCAAGTCGAAATTCGACAACCTCTACGGTTGCCGCGAGTCGTTGGTCGACGCCATCAAGCGCGCCACCGACGTCATGATTGCCGGCAAGGTTGCCGTGGTCTGCGGCTACGGCGATGTGGGCAAGGGCTCGGCCCAGGCACTGCGCGCGCTGTCGGCGCAGGTGTGGGTCACCGAAGTGGACCCGATCTGCGCGCTGCAGGCTTCGATGGAAGGCTATCGCGTGGTCACCATGGAATATGCCGCCGACAAGGCCGACATCTTCGTCACCGCGACCGGCAACTTCCACGTCATCACCCACGATCACATGCGCGCCATGAAAGACCAGGCGATCGTCTGCAACATCGGTCACTTTGACAATGAAATCGACTGCGCGTCGCTCAAGCAGTACCAGTGGGAGAACATCAAACCGCAGGTCGACCATGTAATCTTCCCGGACGGCAAGCGCATCACGCTGTTGGCCGAGGGTCGACTCGTGAACCTCGGTTGCGGCAGCGGTCACCCGTCATACGTGATGTCGTCGTCGTTCGCCAACCAGACGATTGCTCAGATCGAACTGTGGGCGAACCACGACAAGTATCCGGTCGGTGTCTATGTGCTGCCCAAGCACCTCGACGAAAAAGTCGCACGGCTGCAGTTGAAGAAACTCGGCGCGCAGTTGACGGAACTGTCGGACCAGCAGGCTCGCTACATCGGCGTTGCCAAGCAAGGTCCGTACAAGCCGGAAACCTACCGCTACTAAGCTGCCGTCGATAGCGAACTTTTCTTCTGACAACGGGGCGGCCATGACGCTAGCATCAGCGCCATGGCCGCCCTGAATCTTTTACAGGTCACCGACACCCACCTCGTGGGCGATCCTGCGGGTCGCCAACGTGGTGTCGTCACGCTTGACGCCTTGCAAGCGGTGCTGCGCCTCGCGGGCAAAGATTCCCACGATGCAGTGCTGCTCACCGGCGATATCGTTCACGATGACCCCGAGGGCTACGACTGGGCGCGGCGCGAACTCTCGGTGCTCGGCAAACCGGTGCTCTGCATCCCGGGCAACCACGACGATCCCGCCCTGCTTCGTGACGCGTTGGCCGGCGAGCCTTTCCGCCACTGCGGTCACCACGATTTTTTGGGCTGGCGCCTCGTAATGCTCGACTCGCATGTACCGGGCGGCGCCGAGGGACTGCTGCGCGCAAGTGAACTCGAACGCCTCGCCGCCGCGCTCGAGAGCGCCGGCGATCTTCATGTGCTGGTCGTGCTGCACCATCATCCGATCGCTTCGGGCAGCCGTTGGCTGGACACCCTCGGACTGCGCAATGCCAAAGATTTTTTCGCGATCATCGATCGGCATGCCACGGTGCGCGGAATTCTTTGGGGGCATGTGCACCAGAGTCACGATTCGATCCGTCGCAATACCCATGGCGAATTGCGCCTGCTGTCGACGCCCTCCACCTGCGTGCAGTTTTTGCCGCAAGCGGACGACTTCGCGCTCGACACGCTGCCGCCCGGCTTTCGTACGCTGCAGTTGCATGCCGACGGTCGCATCGACTCGCAGGTACGGTGGTTGACATGATCCGTCCCCGCGCTGTCGTTGTGCTGCTCGCGCTCGGCTGCCTGCTCGGCCTGAGCTCGGCGGTGCGACCCGCCGTCTCCGCCAACGCCAGTCCTGCAGGGCTCGTGTGGCAGATCGACGGACCCAAAGGCCGCATCTACCTCGCAGGCTCCATGCACCTGCTGCGGCGCGATCGCCCAACACTGCCGCCCGCCATCGATGCCGCCTATCGCGAGGCGGAATCTTTGGTCATGGAGATCGATGCCGATGCAGTCGACGAACAGCAAATGGCAGCGCTGATGCTGCGTACCTCGAGCTTCACCGATGGTCGCTCGCTCCCCCTCGTAGCTGGCGAAGATCGCTGGAAAATCGTGCGTGGCCTACTCGCCAAGGCGCAAGTGCCGGAAGCCTTCGCCGCCAGTCTCGAGCCCTGGGGCGTGACCATCCTGCTCACTACACTCGAGTACGCACGTTTGGGTTTCGACCCCGAACTCGGGGTGGAGAAACAACTACAGCAACGTGCGGCGCGCGACCACAAAGAAATCGATGGCTTGGAGAGGGCGAAATTCCAGTTGAGTCTGCTCGATTCGCTGCCGCTGACCGAACAGCTGCAACTGCTGGATCTGACCCTGGCCGAACTCGACGACATGCCATCGATGGTCGATGACCTCTATGCCGCCTGGCGCAGCGGCGACATCCGACGACTCGACGAGCTATTGCTGGAGGGTTACCGCGAAACCCCGAAGCTCTACGATGATCTGGTGGACCGACGCAATCGCAATTGGGTTCCGCAGGTGAAGGCCCTGCTCGAGCGTGACGAGGACACGCTGGTGGTGGTTGGCGCGCTGCATCTGGTGGGTGAGCGCGGTCTGATCGCCTTGCTCGAGCGCGAGGGCCTGCGCCCCCGCCCCTACCGACCCTGATCCGACCACCGGCTGAGTCGACCCCCATGCGTACATTTCTTTGGTTCATGGCGTTGTTCGCGATCGGCTTCAGCGTGATAGCCGTTTTCGCTTGGCCGCTCTACGACTTGCTGACGCCGACTTTCGCTCTCAAATTTCATCGCGTTGCCAATCGGCTCGGCATGCTGACCTTGCTGATCGCCTTCGTGCTGGTGGCGCGCCGGCTCGCGCTCGCCGATCGTCAAAGCTTGGGTTACGGCCTACCGCGACCGCAATTTTTGCGTGCGACTGCGCTCGGGCTCGCGATCGGCGTCGGTACCATGCTGCCGGTCGTACTCATGATGCTGGGGCTCGATCTGCGCGTGCTGCGCGCCGGCGTGGTACTCGATGCCGCGACCATCTTCGGCCTCATCAGCGGTGGGCTCGCCACCGGCCTTGCGGTGGCGCTAATCGAAGAAACGTTTCTGCGTGGCGCCATGCACAGCGGCATCGCCCGCGAGTCCGGTCAGAAGGTCGCGATTTTTTTGACGGCCACGCTCTATGCGTGTTTGCACTTCGTCGGCCGCTACCGTATTCCCCTCGAGGAACTCGGCCCCGACAGCGGTCTGCGGCACGTACTCGGGACACTCGCCGACTTTGCGACGCCGCTCGACATCATCGATGCCTGGCTCGCGCTATTCGCCGTCGGCGTACTGCTCGGCATGGTGCGCGCCCTGACCGGCAACATCGCCGCCTGCATTGGCCTGCATGCCGGTTGGGTGTGGATCATTAGCGTGCTGCGCGAGACCTCGCAGCCCGACGAGACCAATCGCTGGCGTTTTCTTTTGTCGCAGTTCGATGGCGTGGTCGGCTGGCTGGTGTTGGCCGCGACGCTGCTGATCGGCGTCGTGCTGTACGTGGGCTATTCGCGCTGCGGCAAGGCGCACGACGCTGATTTGCGCGGCGCTTAGTCGGCCCGATCGTCCGAATCGTCAGCGCGTCGAATGAGCGGCGCGATCAGCGCAAGGCGCTCGAGCGGATCATCCAGTTCGAGACAAGACTGCTTGTCGCCGAGCGCCAACGGCAAGATCTCGATCACTCGTGAGCCCACCCAATCAGCATCGTCGTAACGCGGCTCGAGACCTGCGTACACATCGCCGAGCGCGGGCAACACGCGCCGCAGCAAATCGGCCAAATGTCGGTATTCCGGCGGCACGCTCACGACCGCGGATGTCGGCTTATCGATCCACTCCACGGCACCGATATTGAGCCCATCGGCGGCGCGCCAACGACGCAGCACGCGAAAGCGCCGCTCGCCGCGACAAGTAATGCCGAGCAGACCATCCGACAAAAGATTGAAATCGACGATGCGCGCCGTTGTACCGAGATCGGCGAACCCCGGTACTTGCCCGACCTCGGCACCGCCTTGCACCAGCACCACGCCAAAACAACTGCTCTCGCGCATGCACCGCTTGACCATATCGACGTAGCGCGTCTCGAAGATTCGCAGCGGCAACGGCCCCTGCGGAAACAGCACGGTGTTCAAAGGAAACAGCGGCAGCTCGGTGCTGTAGGTCATGGACGCGGGCTCAGCCCCAGCGCTTCATCAGATCGTGCTCGATATCGAATTGGTCGAGCACGCGCGCCACAATGAAATCGACCAATTCTTCGACCCGCGCGGGGCGATTGTAGAAGCCGGGGTTGGCCGACAGGATGGTGACATCGAGTCGGGCGAGCTTGAGCATGTTTTCGAGGTGGATGGCCGAGAACGGCGTCTCGCGCGGCACGATCACCAGATTGCCGCGCTCTTTGATGACGACATCGGCCGCACGCTCGAGCAGATTTTCACTGGCGCCGGTCGCGATCGCCGACACGGTGGCCATGCTTGCCGGGCAGACCACCATACGCAGCGGCG
>VGUP01000026.1 GCA_016874175.1 Gammaproteobacteria bacterium
CCGGCGGCGGCTCGTTGCTCGCCGTGCGTGATGGTCGATACCGCGTCGGCCCGCGCTCGGCGGGTGCTGACCCCGGCCCCGCCTGCTACGGACGCGGCGGACCCGCCACCCTGACTGACGTACAAGTCGTACTCGGACATCTGCATGCGGCGTTCATGCCTGCCCTTTTCGGACCACAACGGGATGCCGTAATCGATATCGAAGCGGCACACGGCGCACTGCGGACGGTACTGCAGAATGCAGGGCATGCGCTCAAAGATCAGGGTGAGCAGGCTGACAACGCACTCGCCGACGCCGCTTGCGGCTTTCTCGATGTGGCCGTCGCCGCGATGGCCAATGCCATCCGTCACGTCAGCGTGCGTCAGGGCATCGATCCGGCGAACTTCACCTTGGTCGCCTTCGGCGGCGCTGCAGGACAACACGCCTGTAGAGTCGCCGCCGCAGCCGGCATGCGTCGCGTACTCGTCCATCCGCTCGCCAGCGTGCTCTCGGCCTATGGCATCGGTATCGCCGACCGCATCGCCGTTCGCCGCGAGGGACTGGTACTTCCGCTCGACGAGCCGGGTATCGTGGCGAGTCGTCATCTGGCCGCCAAGCTGATCGCCGCGGCACAGTCCGAACTTGCGACATCGCCGACGGAACTTGCGACGATGCAGATCGAGGTCATTCTCGAATTACGCGAAGGCCACGCCGAGACCTCGCTTGATGTCACTTGCCATGACCTGAGCATCGACAGCATTGCCAGCTTGCAGAATGCATTTCGTGTAGCACATCAGCAGCGCTTCGGATTTGCCGCCGGCGAGGCGTTGCAGATCGTCGCTGTACGGGTCGAGGCCCGATTGCCGGGTGCGAAAACCGCGCATGCGATCGACGATGCCTCGGCACCCCTGCGCCTGCCGGCCACGGTACGCGCCTGGTTCGACGGTTGGCAGGAGGTGCCGGTCCGTGACGCAACGACCCTGGTAGCAGACCCGCCACTGCAGGGCCCCGCGTTGGTCGTCGAACCGCGCTCCACTTTTGTGCTCGAGCGCGGCTGGCAGCTTGCCCGCGACCCCTCGGGCGCCTGGATCGCCACCCAGCTCGCCGACTTTGGCTCTGCCGCCGCACGTTCAACTGATGATCCTGCACAGATCGAAATCTTTGATGGTCTATTCATGCACGCGGCGACGCAGATGGGCGAAGTGCTGCGACGCACTGCGCAGTCGGTCAACATCAAAGAGCGTCTCGACTATTCCTGCGCGCTTTTTGACGCCAGCGGAGGCCTCGTCGCCAATGCACCGCACATGCCCGTGCATTTGGGCTCGATGGGCGCCACCGTGGCAGCACTGCTGCGCGAACGGGCGGCCGACATCCGCGACGGCGATGCCTGGTTGATTAATGCGCCCTCGCAGGGTGGTACTCACCTGCCCGACATGACCGTGGTAAGTCCCGTTTTCTTTGACGATTCGCGGCCAGTGTTTTTCGTGGCCTCGCGCGCCCACCATGCCGATATCGGCGGCATCACCCCCGGCTCCATGCCGCCGTTCTCGAGTACCCTCGCCGAGGAAGGCGCCGTGTTTCGCGGCCTGCTGATCCTGCGCGACGGTGTCCTGCGCAACGACGAAGTCAGCGCCGCTTTCACCAGCGGGCGTTTTCCCGCGCGCAACCCACTGCAAAATCTTGCCGATCTGCGCGCCCAGCTCGCCGCCAATCAATGCGGCATCGAAGAATTGCGGCGCGCGGTGGCCCAACATGGTGTGCACCGCCTCGCCCGCGCCATGAGCGCGGTGCAAGACAACGCTGCGCGTTGCGTCGAAAACGCCATCCGCCAGCTTGGTAGTCGTGATGCCCGGTGCACGCTAGAACTCGATGGCGGACAAAGAATTGTCGTGCATGTCAAGTTGGATGCGCTGGCGGGTCGCGGCACTATCGACTTCAGCGGTACCTCGCCCGCTGGCCCGCACAACTTCAACGCACCGCGCGCCGTGACCCAAGCCGCCGTGCTTTATGTATTTCGCACACTCGTCAATGACCCGATCCCGCTGAACGCCGGCTGCCTACGGCCGCTCGCGATTCACGTGCCCATCGGCTGTCTGCTCGACCCGCCCGATGGTCACGCCGTCGTTGCCGGCAATGTCGAAACCTCGCAGTTGATCGTCGATGCGCTTTATCAAGCGCTCGGCGTACTGGCAGGGGCTCAGGGCACCATGAACAACCTGACCTTCGGCAATGAATTCCTGCAGTACTATGAAACCATCGCCGGCGGCTCGGGCGCGGGGCGTTCACCCGCTGCAGCAGGCTTCGCCGGTTGCGCAGCGGTACAAACCCACATGACCAACTCGCGCCTCACCGACGCCGAAATACTCGAGGCGCGTTATCCCGTGCGACTACGCCGCTTCGCGATCCGTCGCGACTCAGGCGGCAAAGGCCAATGGCGCGGTGGCGATGGCGCGCTGCGCGAGATCGAATTTCTGCAGCCGCTGACGGGAGCGATGCTCGCCAATCGTCGCAGCACGCGCGCACCCGGCCTCGATGGCGGCGGTGAAGGGGCCGCTGGGGTCACGCGCATTCGACGACGTGATGGACGCATCGAAGAATTTCCCGCCTGTGCGCGCTTCGAACTCGAAGTCGGCGATATCCTTGAAGTGGCGACGCCCGGCGGCGGTGGCTGCGGCGCGCCCTGAGTTCACTTAGTGCTGGCGCCAGAGCGGCACGTGCGCAAACTTGAAGAGTGGAATGAGCGCCAAGCCGGCGACGACGCCACCCACGTGCGCCATGAAGGCCACGCCGCCGCCCTCGGACTCGATGCCGAGGCTCATCGCCAACTGCAAAGCAAACCACAAGGTCAGCACCCAGATCGCGCAGAACCAACCGATGGTGATAAAGATCAGCGGTGGCGGCAGAGCAATCAGGATGCGCGCATGCGGATAGAGCAAAGGATAGGCACCGAGCACGCCGGAGATCACGCCACTGGCGCCGACCATGGGCACGGCACTCGCCGGATCGGGTATGACCTGTGCGGCAACGGCGGCCACGCCGCACAGCAAATAAAACACCGTGAAACGGACATGCCCCATCGCATCTTCGATGTTGTTGCCGAACACCCAAAGAAATAGCAGATTGCCGAGCAGGTGGCCGAGTGAACCGTGCAGGAACATCGAGGTGAAGATGGTCAGCCAGCCCGGTATCCACGGCTGCGGCGCGTTGATACGCGACTGTCCGGTGAGCACCTCGGGGGTCACACCGAGTCCGCTGTAGCTCGCCTCGAGATGAATCATGCCGCCGCTGATCTGCCAAGCGTAAATGAGTGCACAAGACAGGATCAGCGCATACGTGACCCACGGCGTGATGTGGGCCGGATTATCGTCACGAACCGGAATCACGGCGGCGCGGCCCGATCGGCGAGCTGCTCCGTTTCACCACTCCAAGTCGCACCGATCGGCAGCGCATTACGCACCCGTGTCGCCGCAGCCAGCACGCTCGCATAGCTGACATCGGAGCGCGAAATCGGCACGGCCAAGCCGCGCGGCTCGTGGCTGAAACGCGAGACCACTTCCCAGTCGATGTTCATGCCCTTGGCCTGCAATTCTTTTTGCACCTTGGCTGCGAGATTGCGCGAGATCAATTTGCGCTGCGCTTTTTGCCAATCGCGAGGGTCATCTTCGAGCACATCGAAAGCCTGCATGTGCAACTGTCCGTCGTGCCAACCAAAGACGAAGGGTTGATTGACCACCGTTACTTTGATGCCGGGCCGCACCAAGTCGTACAAAAATTCGACATCCTCGGGAAACAAGCGGATGCAGCCGTGACTCGAGCGCAAACCCACACCGGCGGGCTTGTTCGTACCATGGATGAGATAAGACGGCCAGCCGAGGTAGAGCGCGCGTGTACCCAGCGGGTTATCGGGTCCGGGCGGCACCACGGTAGGCAGAATCTCGCCATTTTCGGCATGCTCGGCACGCACGCCGGGACCCGGGCGCCAGGTCGGGTTTTTGGTCATGCGAGTGACCGAGGTGCTGCCGATCGGCGTCGCCCAGCCCACGCGTCCGATGCCAATCGGAAATGTGTAGATAAGCTGCGGCTCGCCGCGCGCCACGCGCGGATAAAAATACAACCGCATCGCGGCGATATTTATGACAATGCCCTCACGCAGTGCATTCGGCAGCAGATGCTGCGTCGGCAAGACGATCTCGCGACCCTCGCCGGGCAACCACGGATCGATCCCCGGGTTTGCCCGCACCAGCTCTTCGTAGCCCACATTGAAGCGGCGCGCGAGATCGGTGAAGGTGTCTTCGTGATTCGCGCGGGTGATGCGCAATTCGCCGATCATGTCCGAGCCCGTCGTGTCGAGTTCGAAGCGATGCGTACTCAAAGAATACGGCTCATCGAGCACGAGTTCGGGCGGTGGCGGCAACGGCTCGGCCACCTGCCGCGTAGCGACGCTACTGCAAGCTGTCAGCAGGCCAAGGGCAGCGAGTGCGCCGAAGCGACCGGTGCCATGAAGGAGCGTCCGCATGGACGCGAAGATTACAGCAGGACGGGCCGATTCGGCTGTTCGTTGCGATCGCCCGGCGCGTTCGGGAAATGGCGGGCGAGCAGATCACCCACGCCCTCGATGCCGGCCAAAGCCCCCTCGCGAAATCGACCGTCGCGGAAGTGGCTCTCCATGACACAGCAGAGGGTTTGCCATTCGGCAGCGTCGACCTTCGCGGCAATACCGCGATCGGCAATGATTTCGACATCGTGCTCGGCCATGAGCACGTAGATGAGCACCCCGTTGTTGTCGGCGGTGTCCCATACGCCGAGCGCGCCGAACAAATCCACGGCGCGCTCACGCGGCGTGCAACCGGCGCGCAGGTGGCTGAAATCGAGCGCAGTCTCGATGACAAAGCGGATTTCGCCGGCGTGACGTGACTCGACCGTGGCAACGGCCTTTTCGATGGCCTGACGGACATGGTTGGGAAAACGCCGTCGAGTCAGCAAAGGCGTGGCGACAAGATTTTTGATCCAGCGTTCGATCTGCATTTTTCGCTTCCGGCTACCAGCGCCCCGAGGCGCCACCGCCACCGAAGCCGCCGCCACCGCCACCGAAGCCGCCGCCCCCAAAACCGCCGCCGAAACCGCCACCACCGCCACCGAAGCCACCGCCCCAGCCGCCATCCCAAGGATTGCGCCCGCGGTGACTGCGGCGTGACCCGCCACTCGTGAAGGCGCCGGGGGCGAATCCGCCGAGCAGACCGACGACCAAGCTGACCACCGAGGCCACGATGGCAAACACCAGACCGCTCGATAAAAAGCCGGCAAGGCCGGCGAGACTGGCCGTCGCCAAAGCGCCGAACACTCGACCAAAGATTTTGCGCAGTACGACCGAGACGACCACGGCGACCAGAAAAATGAGACCAAGCAGATCGCCAATCGCCGGACGACCACCCGACTCGCCCTCGCCCCATTTTTCCTCGGGGGGCGGCAAGGGCTCACCGTCGGCCACACTGATCAGGCGATCGACGCCAGCGGCGATGCCGCCCGCATAGTCGCCGGCACGGAACAACGGCTTGATGGTTTCATCGATGATGCGGTTCGAGACGAGATCGGTCAGCGCGCCTTCGAGACCGCGACCGACCTCGATGCGTAATCGGCGATCTTGGACGGCGACGATGAGCAACGCACCGTCATCAACACCTTTGCGACCCAGCTTCCAAGCGTCGACCACGCGGATCGAGTATTGCTCGATTTCTTCGGGCGCGGTGGTCGCTACGGTCAGCACCGCGATCTGCGTTCCCTTGCGCGCTTCGAAGGCCGCGAGTTTTTCTTCGAGCGCAGCCTCTTCGGCCGGCGGCAAAACCTCTGCCGCGTCGGTCACCCGGCGCTCGAGCGCCGGAATGCCCTGCAAATCCTGCCCGCTCGCCACCGCCCATGGCGCCAGCGCGAGCAGCAGGGCCAACACGGCGGAGCGCAGTCGAGTCAATTGCGCGACCGAACTTAATTGGCAGGCGTTGCCGGCGCGCCGAACTCGACAGTCGGCGCTTGCGAAATCGCAGCCTCGTTTTCGACCGTGAAGTTGGGCTTCACCTCGTAACTGAATACCATGGCCGTCAGGTTCGAGGGGAACTTGCGGATCGTGCCGTTGTACTCTTGTACGGCCGCAATGTAACGATTGCGCGCTACGGTGATGCGGTTTTCGGTACCCTCGAGCTGCGCCTGCAGATCACGAAAATTTTGATCCGATTTCAGCTGCGGATAATTTTCGGTGACCATCAGCAAACTTTTGAGCGCCTGCGTCAGTTCACCTTGCGCCGCCTGATATTTTTGCAGTGCAGCTGGGTTGTTGACGAGCTCGGGCGTCACCTGAATAGAGGTAGCGCGGGCGCGTGCCTCGGTTACCCCGACGAGCACCCGCTCCTCTTGCGCGGCAAATCCCTTGACCGTGTTGACGAGGTTCGGGATCAGATCGGCGCGGCGCTGATACTGGTTCACCACCTCGGACCACGACGCCTTCACGGCCTCGTCCTGAGTCTGGATGGTGTTGTAGCCGCAGCCGCTCAAGCTGAGCGACAGCAATAAGATGATCGCGATAAAGGTCTTCTTAAAAGTATTCATCGAGTCGATCCTCTTCACCCGTGATTACCAAATTTTCACTCGGTCCGTCGGCTCACGGTACAGCCGACCGCCGAGTTTGACACCAAACGCGTCATAAAATTCCGTCATGTTGGTGACGACGCCGTTACAGCAATACTCGCTTGGGCTGTGCGAGTCGGTCAAGAGGCGAACACGCAGCTCGTCATCGCGGTATTTTCGGCGCCAGATCTGCGCCCAGCCGAGGAAAAACCGCTGCGGCCCGGTGAAGCCATCGATCAGCGGTGCCGGCTTGCCCGCCAGCGAAATCATGTAGGCGCGATAGGCAACCGCCAGTCCCGACAGGTCACCGATGTTTTCGCCCATGGTGAGATCGCCGTTGATCGAACGACCATCGATCGGCTTGTAGCCGGTGTACTGCGCGCCGAGCCGCCCGGCCCGCTCACGAAACCGTAAGTTGTCGTCGAAGGTCCACCAGTCGCGCAGGTTGCCCTCACCATCGTAACGGCGACCGGAGTCATCGAAACCGTGACTGATTTCGTGGCCGATGACACCACCGATACCGCCATAGTTGACGGCGTCATCTACAGCCGCATCAAAGAATGGCGATCGCAAAATGGCCGCCGGGAACACGATCTCGTTCATCGGTGGGCTGTACTAGGCGTTGACGGTCTGCGGCGTCATTCCCCACTCGGTGCGATCGACCGGCTTGCCGAGTCGATTCATCTGTCGCAGGAACTCGAATTCATTGACACGGCGCAAGTTGCCGAGCAGATCATCTGTACTTACCTGCAAGCTTGTGTAATCGCGCCACTGGTCGGGATAACCAACCTTCACCGAAAACGCGGCCAGCTCGCGCTTGGCCTCGGTCTTGGTCTCGGGACCCATCCACTCGAGCGAATCGATCGACTGTGCAAAGGCCGCGCGCAGGTTGGCCACCAACTCCTGGATGCGGATGCGCGCCTCGGGCGGGAAAGTCTTTTCGACGTAGGCGCGTCCGGCGATCTCACCGATCGAACGATCAATCAAATTCAGACCGCGGCGCCAACGCGGTTGCTGCTCTTGCACGCCACGCAGTGCGCGCTCGCGGAACTCGAAGCGCGCCGCATCATAGGCCTTGGGCAAAAAAGCGGTGTTCGCATCGAGCACGCGGAAACGGAAATAGTCGCGCCAAGTTGTGACTGGTGTTGCCCGCACGAGCTCACCGAGTTGGCGCACATAGGTCGGCCGCCGGATATCGAACTCACTGCTGCCCGCCGCCTCGGGACCCATGCCGCTGATGAAGGCGTGCCATTCGAAGGCCGGCATCGCGGTTGCGGCCTCGTCCAGCGACAGACGGTTATAGGTCTTCACCGGATCGCGATTTTCGACTCGCGTCCAATGCAGCTTGGCGATCGAGGTTTCGAGCGCCAGGATGCGCGTCGCTGCCGCGACCGCATCTGCCGTGCCCGCGAGCGACAAGAGCTTCTCGGCATAGATGGCGAAGTCGACACGCGCTTTGGCGTTGCGCGCGTCATCGGCGAGGTAGTACTCGCGATCGGGCATGGTGAGCCCGCTCTCCGAGAGCCCGGGGATGTAGCGCGTCGACTGCTTGCGATCTTGCCCCACATAGGCGTTTACCGGTGCGCCAAGACCCACGCGCTGTGCACGACCAAAATAAACGAACACATCCTCGGCCTTGGCGATCTGCTCGATACGCCCGAACTCTGCGGTCAGCGGCGCGAGACCGCGCTTCTCGATGAGCTCGGTATTCATGAACGCCGTGTGGAAATCACCGAGCTTTTGCGCATCGGAACCCGGTGCACGCTTGCTGTCGGCCACCGCAGCTTCGATCAGCTCGCGCAGCGCGGCGAGCGCATCGTCTTCGAGCTTGCTGAGCGTACCGAAGTTCGAGCGATCGGCGGGGATTTCTGTTTTGGCCAACCAAGTGCCGCCGGCAAAGCGATAAAGATCATCCTGCGGTCGCACGCTGCGATCAAAGCCCTCAAGATCGAGGCCCGACCGCAGGGTCTTCGCGGCGATCGACGCCTTGGCAGTGGCATTGGTCGCTGCCGGAGCGGCGTTCGCCGCAGTGCCGGCAGACACCGCAATGGCTGCGGCAACGATGATTGACAGATAATGACGTCGCGACATGTTCGACTCGTCCTTTGTTGCAGAGATCGCCGAATCAACTGAGGCCCGGAAGTTTAGGGGATTCGGCGCTCGGAGACTAAGCTGCCACCGTCATGCCCCGCTATCGCCCCCCCACCACGCCCGGTTCCAAGTTCATCACGCCGGACGGACACGCCCGACTGAGCGGTGAATTGGGTCAACTCTGGCGCGTGGAGCGGCCGCAGGTGACACTCACCGTCAGTGAAGCAGCCGCGCAAGGCGATCGCTCGGAAAACGCCGAGTACACCTACGGCAAGCGCCGCCTGCGTGAAATAGACCGCCGCGTACGCCTTCTGCGCAAGCGACTCGAGGGTATGGTGGTGGTCGACAAGGCACCGGCGGACCGGCAACGTGTTTTCTTTGGTGCCTGGGTCACGCTCGAGGACGACGCCGGGGTCGAGACCCGCCATCGCATCGTTGGTCCCGACGAGTTCGATCTCGCTCCCGGCTACATCAGCATGGATGCACCTCTCGCGCGCTCACTGCTCGGCAAGCGGCTCGATGACGAGGTCAGCGTGCTGACGCCAAAAGGCGAGCGGACCTGGGTGATCACCGAGGTCCGCTACGACACGCCTTAGTTCAGACCACGCGTATGTTTTGGAACTGCCATGGATCCGCGTGATCGAGATCTTCTTTGAAGAGACTCGCGCGCCCGGTGAGCGGATTCCAGTCGGTGTACTCACCCACCACCGGACCCAAGTAAGGCATGCAGATTTCGAGGTTGCGACGAAAATCCATTTCGTCGGGCTCGATCACGCCGCGGCGCGGATTTTCCATGGCCCAGATCACGCCCGACAACACTGCCACGGTGACCTGCAAGCTGGTCGCATTGTTGTATGGACAGAGTTGCCGCGCCTCGTCGATGGAAAGCTGTGAGCCATACCAGTAGGCATTCTTTGCATGTCCGGCAAGGAGCACGCCGAGCTCG
The DNA here is from genome assembly GCA_016874175.1 of Gammaproteobacteria bacterium. Lineage (GTDB taxonomy): Bacteria > Pseudomonadota > Gammaproteobacteria > Steroidobacterales > Steroidobacteraceae > UBA964. Next base: position 9,632 of record VGUP01000026.1, read on the forward strand.
TCAATGCCTCCCGAGGAAATCTCGTCCATGAGAATGCGCTGCTTGGACTGCATGACGAAATTACGGCCAACGAATTCGTGTACCGACAACACCGCATCGTCGCAGGGGTGATAGGCGTAGTGCACCGTCGGCCGGTAGACCACCGCCTCGTTCTTCTCGACCGTGAGGTAATCGGCAATCGAGATCGACTCGCCGTGCGTGATCGCAAAACCGTGGAAATACCCCGCTTTGGGTGTCCAGGTACGAACCCGTGTGGCAGCGCCTGGGCGCGACAAAAAAATCGATGACTTGCACCCGAAATCATAGGCGTTGCCATCGGCCGGAAAGTGCTTCTCGTGGGCACCCCAACCGAGTTCACAGGGCTGCGAACCCTCGCTGACAAAACCATCGCAGGACCAGGTGTTGACGAATTCGCCAGGCCGTTTGCGCACTGGCGAGACTTGCGTGTCGCGCTCGGCGATGTGGATCACCTTGATGCCGAGGGTGTGCGCGAGTTTCGCCCAGGCCTCGCGCGACTGCGGGTTGCCGGCGGCGACCCCAGTGTCGGCGGCGATATTGAGCATCGCCTGCTTGACGAAGTGCGAGACTATGCCGGGGTTGGCGCCATGGGTCAGTACCGCAGTCGGTGCCGTTTCGCGACCCGCACGCAAGGCGAGCGCGCGCTCGCGCAGTGCATAGTTGGTGCGCTGTGCTGCGGGCTTCGAGGTGTCGGTATAGCCGCCCGGCCATGGTTCGATACAGGTATCGAGATACATGGCACCGCGCGCCTGGCAGAACTCGATCAGCGCGATCGAGGACACGTCGACCGAGACATTGATCAAAAAATCACCCTGGCCGACCAAAGGGGCGAGCCGACTCTCGAGATTGCCGGGCAAGATCGGGTCGACGATGAACTTCACGCCGTAGTGCATAGCCACCTCGGCGCCGCGCTCGTCGGCCGAGACGATGGTGATGCGCTCGGCGCTGGTGCCTATGTGCCGCAAAATCAGGGGCAATACGCCCTGACCGATACTGCCGAAGCCGACGAAAATGATTCGTCCCGCAAACTGCATGTGAACCTTGTGGCCGCTCATGATTTTCTTTGTCTCGCCTCCCTGTGATGTTTTATTTTTTTCAGTCCGGCCGCCAGTGCGGCGGAAAAGTACGATCGTACCCCGGCAACGCCTCGATTCGCGCCAGCCATCTTCCTAGCGCCGGGTAGTTGACCTCGATCGGCAAAAAGCGACGTGCCAGGTCCTCGGCTCCCGGGCGACCCAGCGCCCGTCGCAACAACTGGATCGCCGGGAAGATCACCATGTCGATAGCGCTATAGTCATCGCCTACGATCCAATCGAAACGCGACACTCGCATTTCTATGGTGCGCGCCTCGCGCGCCACCACGTGCATCGCATCGGTCAACGCATCGGCGCCGAGCGGCGGCTCCTCGAGGGGATTCGCACTGCCGAGCAAGCTGCGGCAAATCCCCATGATGTGCGGCTCGGTATAAGCCTGAAACTCTTCGATCACGCGCACGATCACGGCCGCTTCCTCGGGTGTACGCCCGAAAATCGGCGGCTCCGGATACTTGCGGTCGAGGTAGTAGAGAATCGCCACCGACTCGAACACCACGTAGTCGTCGTGCTTGAGCACCGGCACGCGCCCACGCGGATTCATCGCCAACATCTGCGGCGCCTTGTGCTCCTGGAAAGCGAGCTGCAACGAGTGGCTGTCATAAGGCAGCCGCTTGTGTTCCAGCGCCAGCATTACCCGCCAGGAGTAGGGACTGCCGCTGGCCCACCAGAGGTCGATAGCCATAGCGCGGGATTGTAACGGTAACGTCCGCACCGGAGAATTCGCGCTGGTCCCACCCGGAGCGCCGATGTCCGCTACCACGAGTTATCACCACACGATCATCGAAGCCGCTACGCTGGCCGCCCACCTGTCAGCGCCCGACTGGGTGACGCTCGATTGTCGTTTCGAACTCGGCAAACCCGCGGCGGGCGAAGCCGCCTACGCTGCCGGGCATATTCCGGGTGCGCGCTACGCGCACCTTGATCGCGATCTGGCGGGTCCGGTGGGCCCGACCACGGGCCGGCATCCACTGCCCGAGCCGCAGGCACTGGCACGGCGGCTGGCCGAGTGGGGCATCGACCGCCAAACCCAGGTCGTGGTCTACGACCAAGGCAACAGTTTTTTTGCCGCACGCGCCTGGTGGCTACTGCGTTGGCTCGGCCATTCGCAGGTCGCCGTGCTCGATGGCGGACTTGTGGCTTGGCTCGCCGCGGGTCAGGCGCTCGAGCCGACGTTGCCCCAGGTGACGCCGCGGACCTTCGCCGCACACAACCTTGCCGCCATGGCCGTGAGCGCGGCCGAGGTACTGCAGTCGCTGCACAGCGACACGGTGCGTCTCGTCGATGCGCGCGGCGCTGATCGCTATGCCGGTGAAAACGAAACCATCGATCCGGTGGGTGGGCATGTGCCCGGCGCGCTGCACCATCACTACGCCCGTAACTACAACGCTGACGGCCGCCTCAAAGATGCGGCCACGCTGCGCACGGAGTGGTTGCAAACGTTACACGGCCGCCCGCCTACCGCGCTTATCGCCATGTGTGGTTCCGGCGTGAGTGCCTGCGTGAATCTGCTTGCACTTGAGCACGCGGGGCTGCAAGGTGCGCGGCTTTATCCGGGCTCGTGGAGTGAATGGATCTGTGACCCCGCTCGCCCAGTGGCAAGAGGGCCAGGTTGATGAACACGATGCTGAACGAGACCATGCACAAAGCGGCCGACGCCAATGTTGGCGCCGCAGCGCCAGCGAATGCGCGGCGCGGCCCTGCGTGGAGCGTAGCCGATTCGCGCGAGCTCTACCACGTGCAGGCCTGGGGACAGGGCTACTTCGGCGTCAACGAACAAGGCCACGTCGTGGTCCGTCCCGAGCAACGCACCGATCGCGAGATCGATCTTTTCGAAGTGGTACAGGGCCTCAAAGAGCGCGAACTCACGACGCCCGTCGTGGTGCGTTTCTCCGGAATTTTGGCGCATCGCCTGCGCCAGCTGAACGACGCCTTTGCGCGGGCGATGGCCGAGAACGACTACCGCAATCGATACGCCGCCGTTTATCCGATCAAGGTGAACCAGCAGCGCCTCGTCGTCGAAGAGGTCTACCGCTACGGCGCCGAATTCGGCTTCGGTCTCGAGGCTGGCAGCAAACCCGAATTGCTCGCCGTGATGGCGATGAGTGAAAACTCGCCGGATCGACTGATCATCTGTAACGGCTTCAAAGACGACAGCTACATCGAGACCGCAATGCTCGCCACCAAACTCGGTCGGCGAATCGTCCCCGTCGTCGAAAATTTTTCGGAAGTCGGACTGATCGTCAAACACGCGCAGCGTCTCGGCGTGAAGCCGCAGATCGGCGTCCGCGTGAAACTTGCGAGCGAAGGCTCGGGTCGCTGGCGCGACTCGGCCGGCGAGAAATCGAAGTTTGGTCTGTTCATTACCGAGATCCTCGAAGCCGTGGAGGTGCTGCGCGCCCACGACATGCTCGAATGTCTGAAGCTCGTGCACTGCCATCCCGGCAGCCAGTTGCAAGACATCCGTCGCATCAAGGAAGCGATCAACGAACTCGCCCACGTCTACGCCGAACTCAAGCTGCTCGGTGCCAGCCTCGAATATATTGATGTCGGTGGCGGACTCGGTGTCGATTACGACGGCTCAGGCACCAACTATTCCTCGTCAATGAATTACACCATCGAGGAATACGCCAGCGATGTCGTGTATCGCGTTGCCAGCGTTTGCAATGCGCGCGGCATCGCGCACCCCATGATCGTCAGCGAATCGGGTCGCGCCATCGCCGCGCATCACAGCGTGCTAATCTTCAACATACTCGGCTCCTCCGCCCTCGACAAATTCCATGTCACGGGTCGCGAGGACGAGGACTATGCGGGGCGGGTACTGCCGCAGCCGGTACAGGATCTGCTCGGCGCCTATCGCGAAGTGAGCGAACGGCGGCTCGTCGAGTGCTGGCACGATGCATTGACCGCCCGCGAGCAATGCCTGCAGATGTTCAATCTCGGGTTGTTGTCGCTGGAGTTCCGCGGCCTGGCCGAGCGGCTCTACTGGGCGACTTGCGCCAAAATTCGCGACTACTGTCGCAAACTCGAAGAGGTGCCCGAAGAGCTCGAAGGTATCGAGGGTATTCTCTCGGACATCTACTTCTGCAACATGTCGGTGTTCCAGTCACTGCCTGACAGTTGGGCCATCGATCATCTTTTTCCGATCATGCCGATCCATCGGCTCGACGAGTGCCCGACGCGACGCGCCGTGCTCGCCGACATCACCTGCGACTCGGACGGCAAGATCGATCGCTTCGTCAGTCACCGCGAAATTAAACGCACTCTCGAATTGCACGATCTTGCCGAAGGCGAGGAGTACTACCTGGCCGCATTTTTGGTAGGCGCTTATCAAGAAACCCTGGGTGATCTGCACAATCTCTTTGGTGATACGCATGTCGTGCACATCCGTCTCGAAGAAGACGGCAAGTGGTGGATCGACGAAGTGGTCAAAGGTGATACCGCGAATCGCGTGCTCGAATACATGGAGTACGACGTCGCCGAGCTCTACCCCGCGCTGGCACGCGACTGCGAGCGGGCCATTCGCGAAGGTCGTATGACGGTTGCCGAAAGCCAAGCCCTCAAGCGCTTCTACGAAGGCGAACTCAACGGCTACGCCTATCTCGAATGAACGCACAGCTCGACATTCGCGACGGCGGCAACAAGCAAGAGCCGCTAGCGGTACACGAGAGCCGCGACTTTCGCAGCTACCACGCGTTTTTGCGCGCCGCACGCAACTACATGGAAGGCCCGCTCGTCGGCCAGCTTTACGACCGCTACGAGCGCGCACACGCCGCACCGCCAGCAGACTGGCGCGCGGCAGAGGCCACGCTCGATGAGCTCAACGAATTCCAGTTCTATTGTTGGGCGTATCGCAATCTGCAGCGCTTCAAGTATCACCGTCCAACGCTCGGAATCTTTGCCACGCTCGAGCGCGAGCGGGCTCGTCTCGAACAAGCGCTCGATGCCGCGGCCGCTGCAACCATGGCGAGCGACCCGGCCGCGCTGCGACTGAATCCTGCGCTATCACTGCCCGAATACTATCGGTACGTGCCCTTCCATCAGCACACCGGCGGAGTCACAAGAGATTCATTGGCCGGTCTCGCCTATGAAATCGGCCGCCGCACGACGGTTCCGGCGCATGTCGATCCGAATGGCATCTATCGCATCCTCTTCGAAGCCTTGCCGCGGCGCGCTTACGCGCGTGTACTCGACTGGGGTGTGGGCCACGGCGCCGCGCTCATCACCTGGCAACAACGTCAACCGCAATCCGAGTGCCACGGTGTCGACTTGTCGGCCCCTTGCCTCAAGGTGGCCAATCTGCGCGCCCGCGAACGGGGTATGCGGTTTTTATTGTCGCAGCAAGATCTCGAGCATCTCGACTATCCGGACGCGCACTTCGATCTCGTGTTCTTCAATTTCATGTTGCACGAGCTGCCGCCTGCACACACGCCGGCGCTGCTCGCCGAGGCTGCGCGGATTTTGAAACCGGGTGGTCTGTTCGCGGGCCATGAATTTCACCTGCGGCCGGGCGATGCGTTTCAAAACGCACTGCAACGCACCCATGCTTGGACCAATAACGAAACTTACGCGACACCTTGGTACGACACGCCGATTGGCGATTGGGCGCGTGCCGCCGGCTTTGCGAAAGCGAGCATTACACCCTTCGAGCGTCTGAATCGCTCCGTGCGGCGCCCGGGCAAAGCGCCGATCAATGCCAATCATTGGAACCTGTACGTGCTCGAAAAATGAGCGAGCTGCCGACATCGCGCGAGGCGCCCGTGGAATCGTGTAGCGACGCGCGCACCAGCTTACGCAATGACCCGCTCGTCGACCCGGTTACGGGCAAGCGTTTCAACGCGGCGCTGCAAGGGCCGGTCACCCACCACGAACCGGACTTCCTGCACCAGCTGCCCATGGACAACGCCGTTGGCGCAATCATGGCGCTCACCGCTGAGGTGTGGATGCTGCGCGAACGGCTCGCCGCACTAGAGGCCGAACTCGAAGCGCGCAAAGTGCTGCCCGCGGGTGCTGTCGAAAATCATCGGGATACGGCGGCCGCTGCCGAAACCCGAGCCGCTGATCTCGCGGCTTACACCGCGCGGGTGATGAGCGAGCTCACGCGCAACCGCGAGCCGGTGTCCCACATTGACCCGGCCGTGCAAAAATTCCTGTGAACTATTCAACCCATAGCTTGTTAGCACACTCGAGGAGACTCTGATGTCACGACCGCTGCTTTCTCTGGCCTGCGCTGCCGTTGCGGCCTGTGCTTTGCTGATCACGCCTGACGCACTCGCGCAGAGCGGCAAAGCCAAGAGTATCGACCTCAACACTGCGGAAGGCGCAACGCTCGCGGGAAGACGTATCCAATGTGGATCGATCGACAACACGCCGACGATCTACTACTTCCATGGTGAGGGATTCGCGCGGGTGCCCGGCGAGCGCGACCGCAAACTTTTTGACGTCGAGGGCTACAACGTACGGCAGTGTGTCACGGTATCCGACCCGGGTCGCGGCACCGGTTGGCGACTGGTCTCGCGCGAGTTGCTGCTCTACGTCGATCCGGCGACCGGCGAGTTGCTCAAGGAATGGAAAAATCCTTGGACCGGTCAGACCGTCAAAGTTCTGCAGACCGCCAATGACCCAGTCAACCAGCGGCCGGTGTTCCCGATCGGCGCCGACGGCAAACCCGCAACCTGGCCCGGTACCACCAACGGCAACGTCTGGTGGAACACCATCACGGTGCCGCTTTTCTATGTGAATCCGCTCGGCGGCGAGTTCCAAAAAAATGTCGGTGGTTACTACCATGCCACCGAGATGTTCAATTTCTTCGGTAACATCAACGTCCTAACCGACCCCAAGATTGCGAACCCGGCAGTCGAGGTCGGCTGGGTGCGCATGGCCGACTGGCTGCCATGGATGGAAATGAGCGGCCGTGCCGGTCTGATCTACATCCATGCCGCGGGTCGCAAACTCGATAGTGCCGATCAGCTCTCGCCGGTCCTCAAAAAAGCCCTCGAGACGGACTACCCCGAATATCGGAGTCCGCCCGCTGGCGATGACAGCCGCGAGAACGAGACCAGCTGGACCTACTTCAAGAAAAAGATTGCGCCGACGGCCCCCGTCAAAAAGTAGTTTTCGCGCCCGGTTGTCTTGCCGTCGACTCCAGTAGTAGCATCAGACCGCTCGTCACGGCAAACCGTGGCGGGCGGTTGATTACACTGACCAAAGATCAGAGAGACGATCGAATGACGACGATCTACGTGGGCAACCTGCCCTTCTCAGCCAACGAGGCCGATGTCCGAGTGCTCTTCGAGCGCCACGGCCAAGTCGACTCCGTCAAGCTCATCAACGATCGCGAGACGGGTCGCCCGCGCGGTTTCGGCTTTGTGGATATGCCTCCGGCAGAAGCCCAAGCTGCAATCGCGGCGCTCAATGGCTATGACATGAACGGACGTGCGCTACGCATCAACGAAGCGCAGGAACGTGCGCCGCGGCCACCGCGCTCGGGCGGCGGTGGCAGCTTCCGTCGCTGAATCGGGTCACCGAAGCAGCGCAACCGGAAGCTCCAAAGAAAGCGGCGCTGGCCAAGTCCGGCGCCGTGTCGGAGTGCCATTTCCCCAAAGAGCCTCACCATGACCCGCCGCTATCGCGCCCAGCCCCCAAGAAAAATCGCCTTGAAACTGCCCATTCCACGGCGCGCTCGACTCGCCCCCGATCTCGCCAAATATTTCGCCGTTTGCGAAGAGAAGATCGGCTTTGTACCGAACGTGCTCGAGGTGTATAGCTTCAATGAGGCGAAGCTGCGTGCCTTCATCGCCATATACAACGATCTGATGCTCGGCGACTCGCAGCTCACCGCGCTGGAGCGCGAAATGATCGCCGTCGTCGTCTCATCAGCCAATCGTTGCTACTACTGTTTGACGGCCCACGGCGAAGCCTTGCGCGCGCTGTCGGGCGACCCCTCGCTGGGCGAAACACTGGTGATGAATTTCCGGGTGGCCAAGGTCAGCAAAAAGCAGCGCGCCATGCTCGACTACGCGCATAAGCTCACCGTGACACCGGCCGAAACCGGCGAGTCTGATCGACGTGCCCTGCGACGGGCCGGCTTCAAAGACAGAGAGATCTGGGACATCGTCGCGATCACTGGTTTTTTCAACATGACGAATCGGGTCGCCGCGGCCACCGACATGATGCCTAACGAGGAATACCTCGCGCGCTCACGCTGAACTGTCAGCGAGTTTGCTGTTCAGCGACGGCGCCCTTCAGCGAAGGATAATCTCGCCGACCCGATCGCCGTGCAGCATGCGCTGCCCCATCGGCCCCTCGAGAAGGGTACGCGGATAACCCAAGTCGATCTGGCTTGCGGCCTCGAGCGCAGCCATGGCCTCGGCATCGAGGCTGAACTGCGTCGCGGTCAGCAGATCCCGCAGTTGCGCATCGTTACGCGCCCCCAAAATCGGGATGACACCGCGCTCCATCAACCAGCGAATCGCGATGCTCGCTGAACTTTGACCGAGGCGTTCTGCCTGTGCACGGACCGTCTCTGCAATCGCGAAGTTGCGGTCACGCAAAAAAAGATTGCCCCAGCCAGTGCTTGTGAGCCGTCCTTCCTGACCGGTTCGCGCCGCCGGATCGGCCGCGTATTTGCCCGACAACACACCACCCGCGAGCGGACTCCAGGCCGTGACCGTCAAGCCGAGCGCAGCCGCGCAGGGCAGCAACTCGCGCTCGACGTTGCGCTCGATCAGGCTGTAATGCAGCTGCAGGGTCACCAAAGACGACCCATCGCGGCTTTCGGCAAGCGTCTGCGCGCGCGCCACGATCCACGCGGGGGCGTTCGAAAATCCCGTGTACAACACTTTCCCGGCACGGACCAGATCATCGAGACCACGCAGGGTTTCTTCGAGCGGAGTCAACGCATCCCAGGCATGTACCCACAAGAGATCGATGTAATCGGTACCGAGTCGCGACAGACTACCCTCGACCGCCTCGCGCAACGCCTTGCGCGAGTTGCCACCCGCATTGGGATTTTTCAAATCCGTATTCATCGCGTACTTGGTGGCGATCACGAGCGGGCTGCGGCGACCCGCAATGAAGCGCCCGAGCATGCGTTCACTGGTACCAAACGTGTAGATGTTGGCCGTATCAATGAAATTACCGCCCGCCTCGAGATAGGTATCGAACACACGTCGACACTCGTCCTCCTCGGAACCGATCGCGGTCTCGGTGCCAAAAGTCATCGTCCCGAGACAAAGTTCGGACACCTTCAAGCCAGACCGGCCAAGCAGACGCATTTTCATGATTCGACCCCGCGGAGCATGCTGCGAAAAGCTTAGACTACGCCCATGCTTACCGATGACGAGGCTTCATCGATGCTGCTGTCCACGCGCGAAGTTTTCCGCAGTCGCGTCACCAATCTCACGGTCGATACCGTCCGCTTGCCAAACGGGCACACCGCAGACCTCGAAATCCTGCACCATCCCGGCGGCGCCGCCGCAGTTGCGCTCGACCGCGACGGTCGCGTTTGTTTGTTGCATCAGTTTCGCCACGCCGTGGGTGGTCGAATTTGGGAATTGCCCGCCGGCCGGCTCGAGCCCGGGGGAACCGCCGCTCGACACCGCCCGCCGCGAGCTCATCGAAGAATCCGGCGTACACGCCGGGCAGCTGCAATCACTCGGCGTATCGGTGAGTTCCCCCGGGGTATTCACCGAACGTATATACCTTTACCTTGCGACCGATCTCACGCCGGTCGCCGCTGCCCCCGAAGCTGCCGAGGTTTTTGCAGTGCACTGGATCCCGCTGCGTGAGGCGGTGCGCCGCTGCCTTGAAGGTGAGATCGACGACTCGAAAACCTTCGTCGGACTGCTGCGCGCCCAGCATCATCTCGAGACGAGTAGACTCGGCGCGTGAAGCTGTCGCGCTATCAATGGGTCGTGTTTGCAGCCGCCTGGCTCGGCTGGGGCTTCGATGTTTTTGACGCGATGCTCTTCAACTTTGTTGCCTCGAACTGCATCCCTACCCTGCTGGCACTGCCGATCGGCAGCCCCGAGGCGCGTGCCGTCACGGTCTATTGGACCGGCATTCTGTCAGCCGTGCTGCTCGTCGGCTGGGCCGCAGGTGGTGTGATCTTTGGCTGGGTCGCTGACCGTTATGGTCGCCGACTCGGTCTCATGCTCACCATCCTCGTGTACGCGCTCGGGACAACGCTCTGCGCGTTTGCTACCAGCATCGAACAACTCGCACTGTTTCGGGCGCTGACCAGTCTCGGGATCGGCGGCGAATGGGCGGTCGGTGCTGCACTCGTCGCCGAGTCCGTGCCCGAAGAATACCGCGTCGAAGCCGGCGCGCTGCTGCAAACCGCCTCGCCGCTCGGCATCATGCTCGCAAGTCTCGTCAACTATCAGATTGCCGGCGTATGGCTGGCCGATGATCCCGCCAATTCCTGGCGCTATGTTTTTCTGTGCGGCCTGGCGCCGGTATTTCTTGCGCTGGCGGTACGCATCTTCGTCAAAGAAAGTGATCGCTGGCAGGCTAATGCCGCCAGCGGCCAAGCCGCGCAGGCACTGCAACTCACTCGTTTGTTCGACGTCGATCTGCGCGCTGCTACGCGCGCAGCGCTGCTCGTTTCTTTGACTGCACTGCTCACGTGGTGGGCCGTCAACGCATTCGTGCCCCTGCTCGGCAGCCTGCTCGCCAGCGATGCCGCTACTGTGGCAGGCTTGCCGGCCGACGAAGCGCGGCAGATGTCCGAAGCCTGGAAGGCGCGAGCCTCCAACGCCTTCAATATCGGCGGATTGATCGGCGCGCTGCTCGCGATCCCGCTCGCCAAGCGCCTCGGCCGCAGGCCGGCCTTCATCGGCTATTTTCTTTGGTCAGCGGGCAGCATCCTGTTCACTTTCGGCTTGCCACTCGGTCCCGAACTGCGTCTTGCCATGCTGTTCGTGGTGGGCCTCGGCGTGTACGGCGTATTCAGCGCGCTCGTGTTTTATCTGCCCGAACTCTTCCCAACGCGACTACGCGGTCTCGCCTCCGGTTTTTGCTACAACATCGGTCGCATTCTCGCCGCCTTCGGGCCCTTCATCGTCGGCGCAGTCACCGCCAGCGCCGGCGGCTCCTCTGCCGCGATCACCGACACCCTGGTCTGGGTCGCCCTGTTCCCGTTCGTTGCGGCCCTGCTCGCCCGCAGCTGGGTCATCGAGACCCGCGGCCGCGCATTGCCTGACTAGTTTTGAAACTCGCCGCCTGACCCTCGGAGATCATCACGTGAAAGCCCTGTTGAGCGAAGCCCCCGGCACACCCGACACCCTGATACTGCGCGAGATCGCTGAGCCGGTCCCGAGTCGCGGCCAAGTGCGCATCGCCGTGCGCTATTGCGGCATCAACTATCCCGACGTGCTGGTGATCGAAGACAAATACCAGTTCAAGCCGCCGCGACCCTTTGCGCCCGGCTCGGAGATGTCCGGGGTGATCGACGCGGTCGGCGAAGGCGTCGCGGAGTTCAAGGTGGGCGATGCGGTGATCGCTGCGGCGACCTCCGGCGGCTTGGCCGAAAAAGCGGTCACGGCGGCAAACGCCTGCGTGCAGATGCCTGAGGGCATGCCCTTCGATGTCGCAGCGGGTCTTATTTTCAATTACGGGACGTCTTATCACGCGCTCGTCAACCGCGGCGAATTGCGTGCCGGCGAAACCTTGCTGGTACTCGGCGCGGCGGGTGGCGTGGGTCTCGCGGCAGTCGAGATCGGCAGGGCCATCGGCGCGCGCGTTGTCGCCGCAGTGTCCAGCGAATCCAAAGCGGCCACAGCGCGCGAGCACGGTGCCGAGGTGACCGTGATCTATCCGCGCGAGGGCATCGACTCACGGGCGCTCGCCGC
>VGUP01000027.1 GCA_016874175.1 Gammaproteobacteria bacterium
CCTTGGGCTTTTGCACGAAGATGACCTGCACATCGCTCACGCTGCAGAGATCGCGCTGACAGTCTAGCCGACTGCGGGCGACTTCGGTGCCGACTTCGCTGTCGTTGCCGGCCGCAAAACTCCAGTAGATCAGGCGGTTCTGTCGATAACCCGGATGCGCAACCACATCAAGCAGGCCACCCTGCCCGCGCACGGTCACTTTGGGCAGCCCAGAAACCGGCGCCGCCAACAATTTGCCGTCGCGCATCACGCGCAGATTGCCGGGTTTTTCGGTGATGAGGATCAGACCATCCGGCAACAGAGCCACGCTCCACGGCGAGGAAAGTCCGCTCGCCAGCGTTTCAACCTTGAGCGTATAGCACTCGGTTTTGAGTGGCGCCTCTTGCACTTGTGCGCTGACGGGCGGGGCGAGGATCGCCAGCACGACGGTCGCGACTTGGAATGACGAGCTGCGATGTTGCATTGCGGGTAGTATCCAAAGCGTGAGGGGGAGGCGCTGCTGAGGCAGCAAATAAATCTTAGCAGTGCTTTCCCCCGTGACGAAACTCTTTGGAGGGGTGGTTATGGTGACGCGTGCTTTGAGTTCGGCCGAGTGGCTGATCATCGCGCGCTTCGTCTTGATGGGAATCGAGATGCTGGCCGTCAACGTGCATCTCGTCCGTGGTCAGTACGAATGGCGCGACACGCTCGCCTCCATTGGCATGCGTATCGGCAACTACTCCAGCAATCTGCTGCTCGCCGGGGTATCGCTGGCCGTATTCACGTTTTTGTACGAGCACCGCGTGTTCGAGATTTCAACGGCATCGCCCTTGGCGTGGGCGGCGCTCTTTTTCCTCGATGATTTCGCGTATTACTGGTTTCACCGTGCCAGCCACGAGTGTCGATTCTGGTGGGCTGCGCACGTCAACCACCACTCCTCGCAGCACTACAACCTCTCGACCGCGATCCGCCAACCGTGGACCGGGGTTTTGGTCGGCACTTGGGCGCCATGGTTCCCGCTGGTACTACTCGGCTTTCCACCAGAAATGATTTTCTTTCAAAGCGGACTCAGCCTGCTATATCAGTTTTGGCTGCACACCGAGTCGATCGCTGCGCGCGCATCGGCGATGACGGCGTCGCGCCTTGGCCCGGGCTGATCGATCGGATATCGAGCGAGGTCTATTAAGTCGCTGGCGATCGGCTGCATCACACTCATCTCTAAGTCGACGACGATTCGAAGTCCCCTAGCAGCGCGGATCGCCTAGGCGGTCAGTCCGCCAGCCCCGCGACAAAAGCCAAGCTACGATTGAGCCCTGCCAAGCTTGTGGGCGTCAAGATGACCGCGAGTCGTTCACAGTAGTCGTCGCCCGCGATCACCCTCAGACCCATCCGCGCCGCCACCGCGCTGCATCTTTGAGTTCCCGCCAGGCGATGATGCGTGCGCGCTTGGAATGCACCGCCTCGATCTCGACCGATTCGACGGGAGATCCGGGTGGCACTGGCTCGATCACTTTGGTGACGAGGAAATGTTTCTCTTTATTGCGTGGCATGACGGCTGTCCACTTCGTGTGCAGCAGTTTCTTTGGGCTCAAGGCATACGAGGGGGCGGCTGTCATGGCGAGCCCACGAGCATCAATGCTCGCAGTCCCGCGGAACCCAAACTCTCGAGCGTCGCCAGGTTGTTGGTCGAGATGCTCCCGGTATCACCGAAAGAATCGATCGCCCGCGAGATGCTCTCCTCGCGCAACAAGTGAAGGGTCGGGTACGGCGAACGATTGGTCGCATTGCCAATGTCATCTGGCTCGGTCCCGGCGAACTGGTACTGCGGGTGAAAGCTGGCGATTTGAATCTCGCCCTCCAGCCTCAACCCCCGCAGCAACTCATCTGCGACCTCAAGAAAATCATTGAAGTCATGGAAATCCTGCAGTGCTCGCGGATGAATCAGCAAAGTCGTCTCGATCTCGTCAGGCGATGAGGCCGCCAGGCGCTGCAACTCCATCGCGAGGTGCTCCACCAACACTTCCGGCGTCTCGGCATCGCTGGTGGCGTAGCGGATCAATCCCTTGAGCGCAGGTGCCGGCGCAAACGGACAAAGCTTGAGACCGATGACCACTCGCTCGACCCACGCGCGTGTCTCGACGGCGCGCGGATCGTCAGTCTTCATTCCCACTCGATCGTCGCTGGCGGCTTGCCGGTGATATCGTAGACCACGCGGCTCACGCTCTTCACTTCATTGACGATGCGGCGCGAGCACACATCGAGCAATTCATAGGGCAAATGTGCCCAGTGTGCCGTCATGAAGTCGATAGTCTCGACGGCGCGCAGCGCGATCACGGGATCGTGCCGCCGCCCATCGCCGGTGACGCCGACACTCTTCACGGGCAGAAACACTGCGAACGCCTGGCTCGTCTTGTCATACCAGCCAGCCTTGCGCAGCTCTTCAATGAAAATGTGATCTGCGAGTCGCAGCGTCTCGGCTGCAGCTTCGGTGACTTCGCCCAAGATACGCACGCCGAGGCCGGGGCCCGGAAAGGGATGTCGGTACACCATCTCGGCAGGCAAACCGAGTTCGACGCCGATGCGACGCACTTCATCTTTGAAGAGCTCGCGTAGCGGCTCGACGAGTTTGAGCTTCATGTGCGCAGGCAGCCCACCCACATTGTGGTGGCTCTTGATGACATGTGCCTTGCCGGTCTTGCTGCCCGCCGATTCGATAACGTCGGGGTAGATCGTGCCCTGCGCCAGGAACTCGACGCGGTCTCCTGCACCACCGCCCGCAAGTTTCGTCGCCTCTTCGTCGAACACTTCGACAAACAGGCGCCCGATGATCTTGCGCTTGGCCTCGGGGTCGTTCACACCCTTGAGTTCACCAAAGAATCGCTCGGCAGCATTGACGCGGATCACGTGTACGCCCAAGTTGCGGGCAAAGATGTCCATCACCACGTCGCCCTCGCGGTGACGCAGCAGACCATGGTCGACGAATACGCAAACGAGCTGATCGCCGATGGCTTTGTGCAGCAGCGCGGCGACTACCGAAGAATCCACGCCGCCCGATAGCCCGAGCAGCACACGACCCTTGCCGACCTGCGTACGCACCCGCTCGATCGCATCATCGATGATGTTGCCGGGGTTCCAGCTCGAAGCGCAGCTGCAGATCTCGTGCAAAAAGCGCTCGTAGATACGCGTGCCCTGCCGGGTATGCGTCACCTCAGGGTGGAATTGCAGCGCATAGAAATGCCGCGCCTCATCGGCCATACCGCCGATCGGCAAATCGGGCGTCGAGGCGATCGGCTGGAAGCCCGGCGGCAGCTCGACCACGCGATCGCCATGGCTCATCCACACATCGAGCAGGCCGTGGCCTTGATCATTGACGCGATCTTCGATGCCCCGTAGCAGCGCCGAGTGATGGCGTGCGCGGACCTCGGCGTAACCGAACTCGTGCACCGCGCTAGGCTCGACGCGACCGCCGAGCTGCGCGGCCATGGTCTGCATGCCGTAGCAGATGCCGAGCACCGGCACGCCGAGCTCGAACACGGCCGCGGGCGCTGCCGGCGCATTTCTTTGAGTGACCGACTCGGGCCCGCCCGAGAGAATGATGCCCTTCGGCGCGAATACGCGTACATCGGCATCGCCCGCATCCCAAGGATGGATCTCGCAATAAACTCCGAGCTCGCGCACCCGCCGCGCGATCAGCTGCGTGTACTGCGAACCGAAATCGAGAATGAGAATACGGTCAGCGTGGATATCGCGCGCAGTCATGGCACTCGGCTCGTGGCGCAGGCGTCAGGAGATCCGATAGTTCGGCGCTTCTTTGGTGATCGTCACATCGTGCACGTGCGACTCGCGAACACCCGCAGTCGTGATCCGCACGAACGAGGGGCGTGTGCGCATCTGCTCGATCTCTTGACTGCCCGTGTAGCCCATGGCGGCCCGCAAGCCGCCGGCGAGCTGATGCAGGATCGCCACGACACTGCCTTTGTAAGGCACGCGGCCCTCGATACCCTCGGGAACGAGTTTTTCGAGTTCGGTGGTGGTGTCCTGAAAATAGCGATCACTGGAGCCGTGACGCTGAGCCATCGCGCCGAGCGAACCCATACCACGATAACTTTTGAAGCTCGCGCCCTGGAAGAGCTCGACCTGCCCCGGCGATTCTTCGGTACCGGCAAACAAGCCGCCGATCATGACCGCATCGGCGCCGGCCGCGATCGCCTTGGCCACATCGCCCGAGTAGCGAATGCCGCCGTCAGCAATGAGCGGCACCCCTGTGCCTTCGAGCGCCGCAGATACGTTCGACACCGCGGTAATCTGCGGCACGCCGACCCCCGCCACCACGCGCGTGGTGCAGATCGACCCCGGACCGATGCCCACCTTCACGGCATCGACGCCTGCCTGCACAAGCGCCTGTGCGGCCTCGGCGGTGACGATGTTCCCCGCGATCACCTGCATGGTGGACCAACGTCCCTTGATGCGCTCGACCATCTGGATGACGCCGCGGGAATGCCCGTGCGAGGTATCGACAACCACCGCATCGACGCCGGCTTCGCGCAACGCGGCGACACGATCGAGTGTGTCGGGCGAGGCGCCAACCGCGGCACCGACGCGCAAGCGACCGCTCGCATCTTTGCAGGCACGCGGTCGCTCGGTGGCCTTCTGGATATCTTTGACGGTGATGAGCCCCTTGAGCTCGTGGTTGTCACCGACCACCAGCACCTTCTCGATGCGGTGTTTGTGAAAGAGCTGCAGCACATCCTCGCGCGCGGCGTTCTCACGCACCGTGACGAGCCGCTCCTTGGGCGTCATCACCGAAGCCACCGGATTATCGAGGTGGGTCTCAAAGCGCAGATCGCGGCTGGTGACGATGCCCACCACCTGCTTGCCCTGCACTACCGGCATGCCGGAGATGCCGCGCGCCTTGGTGAGTTCGAGCACCTGCCGGATGGTGGCATCGGGGGTCACAGTGATCGGATCGAGCACCACGCCGCTCTCGAATTTTTTGACGCGCGCCACTTCAAGTGCCTGGGCCTCGACGGTCATGCTCTTGTGCACGATGCCGATGCCGCCCTCTTGGGCAATGGCAATCGCGAGTCGCGCCTCGGTCACCGTATCCATGGCGGCCGAAACCAGCGGCAGGTTGAGACGAATCTGCCGCGTAAAGCGCGTGGAAAGGTCCACTTCGCGGGGCAAAACCTCGGAGTACGCCGGGACCAAAAGCACATCATCGAAGGTGAGTGCTTCCTGAAGGATACGCATGCGGGGGGCCGTCCAATGTGGTTTGGACGACGCATTCTACGCACCCCTTCCGACCCGGTAAACTTGCGCCTCGGGCCGACGGCCCTTCGGAGCACCCTGCCGCCTTGACCAGCCCCCGCACGAACCCCGCCGAACGCGATGTGTACAGCATCGGCCGCCTCAACCGCGAGGCGCGGATGCTGCTCGAGCACGGCATGCCGGCCGTCTGGGTGGAAGGCGAAATCTCCAATTTTTCGCGGCCGGCGTCGGGCCACTGGTATTTCACGCTCAAGGATCGGGAGGGGCAGATCCGCTGCGCCATGTTTCGCGGCCGCAACGCGCTACTGCGTTTCTCGCCCGCCGATGGTCAGCGCGTCATCGCCCGCGGCCGGGTCACGCTCTATGAAGCGCGGGGCGATTACCAACTGCAGGTCGAGCACCTCGAGGACTCGGGGATCGGCGCCCTGCGCCACGAATATGAGCGGCTGAAGGCTCGGCTTGACGCCGAGGGGCTTTTTGACCCGGAACGCAAGCGCCCATTGCCAGCGGTACCGAGTTGCATCGGTATCGTGACTTCGCCCACAGGGGCTGCGGTGCGCGACATCCTCAATATTCTGGGTCGACGCTTTCCGGCGGCGAGCGTGGTGATCTATCCGACCGCTGTCCAAGGCCGCGATGCCGTGCCGCAAATCTTGGCAGCACTCTCGCTCGCCGCAGCGCGCGCTGAATGCGATGTGCTCATCGTCGCCCGCGGCGGCGGCTCGATCGAAGATCTCTGGGCCTTCAACGACGAAGGCGTGGCGCGGGCACTGCGTGCGCTGCCGATGCCGGTCGTCACTGGCATTGGCCACGAGATCGATTTCACGATCGCCGATTTCGTGGCCGATTTGCGCGCGCCCACGCCCTCGGGCGCTGCCGAACTCGTGGTGCCCGATGGCGCGAGCTGGCGCGCAGGCTTCGATCGGCTCGCAAATCGACTGCTCGCCACGATGCGTCGACAGTTGCGCGATGACCTCGAGTACCTCGTGGCGGTGCGCCGACGACTGGCGCTGGCGCATCCGGGCCAGCGCCTGCGACAGAACGCCCAGCGCCTCGATGAGCTCGAGCAGCGGCTCG
This sequence comes from Gammaproteobacteria bacterium, assembly GCA_016874175.1. GTDB lineage: Bacteria > Pseudomonadota > Gammaproteobacteria > Steroidobacterales > Steroidobacteraceae > UBA964. The sequence continues at coordinate 6,325 of VGUP01000027.1, forward strand.
CGAGCCACATGCAACTGTCGCTCGCCGAGCGTCGTCATGCGCTGCAGCAGCTGTCGGCGCGGCTTGCACAAGCCTCGCCCGCCCTCGAGCTGCGTCGGCTCGGGCAGCGCCACGCCCTGCTCGATGCGCGCTTGCGCCGCAGTCTGCCGACTACCCTTGAAGGGCTTCATCAAAGATTTTTTGTGGCTGCACGCACGCTCGATGCCGTGAGTCCGCTTGCCACGCTGCAGCGCGGCTTTGCGATTGCCACGCGCAGCCGCGACGGTGTCCTGCTGCGCGATTCTGCGATGATCGAGGAAGGCGAGACACTGGACCTTCGCCTAGGTCGTGGCGCGCTGCAAGCCAAGGTGACCGTCAAATCTTCGGTGAAAACGCCGGGAGTCGATGAGCCATGAGAGGAGCTCACACGAAATCTTTAGTTGGCTTGATTCTTTACCTGCTGGCTTCGCTTTTGCCTGTCACCATCTCGGCAAGCACCGAACTGCCCACCTCACTCGCTGTCCCGGGTGGCGTCGCCATCCTTGATGTACCGGGCGAGGCCGAGCGCGCGCCGGCGGTGACCTTCGATGGCAACCGAGTGATGGTGTTGCCCGGCCCCGCAGGTTGGCGAGCCATCGTCGGCATTCCGCTCGCTCGCGCTCCGGGCGCGGCCGCGATCGAGATCCGCAGCGGTAACACCATCCTGACCCAAGGCTTCACGGTAGCGGGCAAGGCCTATGCCACGCAGCGTCTGAAGGTCGCTCGGAAGCACGTGGACCTCTCTCCGCAAGACGCGGCACGCGTCGAGCAGGAGCAGCCGCGTATCCGTACGGCCATGGCCACCTTCACGGATGCCGCACCCACCACCATGAACTTTATCTCGCCTGTCAAAGGCCCGCGCTCGAGCTCATTCGGCCTGCGCCGCATGTTCAATAATCAGCCGCGCAATCCCCACTCGGGCATGGATATCGCCGCGCCCACGGGCACGCCAATCTTTGCGCCCGCGCCGGGCAAGGTGATCGAGACCGGCGATTTTTTCTTCAACGGCAACTCGGTTTTCGTTGATCACGGACAGGGGCTGATCACGCTCTACTGTCATCTGAGCAAGATCGATGTAGAACCGGGGACTGAAGTAAAAACCGGCGACAAACTCGGCGAGGTCGGCGCCACCGGCCGCGTCACGGGTCCCCACCTGCACTGGGGCGTTGCACTCAATCGCGCGTTCGTCGATCCGGCGTTGTTTCTGCCGGCAGCGAAACCGATCAGCCCGGGAGCGTCAGCGGCCGGGCCTTGAAGGTGGTGCGCCAATTGGCGACATCACTGAGCATGATGTCGGAGAGGCTGCGCAGTCGCGCAAGTAATCGCTGATGTTCGAGGCGATCGGCGACCATGGCAAGTCGCAAACTCGCAAGACGCTCGACCGTCACTTCGGAACGAAACCCGCCACCGGCGAAATCGCCCTGGTTGCGCACGCCGTAGATCGCCGAGCCAAGCGCGGGTAAAGCAGCGGTCGCAAAGGTCACCACCTCGGTCAGACCCACATGACCTTTGGTACCCATCGGCAAACCGCTGAGCTTGAAAACGATCCATCCGACGCAGCCCGCCACCGTTGCACCAAACATGATTTCGCCGAGACGATTGAGTCGGTGCTCGAGCTTCTGCATACGCGTCGCGTTTGCGCGGTGGTACGCGAGCTGATCGTCGATCAGTTTCACGGCATCATCCCGAACCGTACGCAAGTAATCTTCATCGACGCGTACACCCGGCAGCCCTGTCTCGCGAGCCGTCGCGCGCGCAAGCCAGCCCACCCACCCGGGGATCGCTGCGGCGTCGCGAGTCCCGGTCGTGCTGCGCAGACCGAGATCGCCCATCAGACTCGACAGCGCGAGCGAGCGCAATTGTTCGGCGAGATGGCGATTATCCATCCAGCGCTCATGCCAACCGAGGCGTTTGCCGGCCTGGGTATTGATGAGGATCAGCGCAACGCAGCCGAGTTCAGCAAAGATCAGAGGCAGCTTGAACGCGGGCGCGAGCAAACCGGAAAGAGCAAGTACCACCGCCAAACCGGCGAGCAAGTAATTACTGACGAACCCCGAGCGGAATACCTGACCGAAATGCGTGCTCGTCGTGTCGCCAACTTGGTAGCGGCGAGCAATGATGGCAAAGAAATCAGGATCAATGCGACTGTCGCGCAGCGGCGCCCCCAAAGCCTCGATACCATCCACCGCGCGCACGGGCTGCAAATCACGTCTCGACAAAGAGCGCACTCCGGTCGCGGCAAGCAGGATCGGATATGCCAGCGAGGGCATGCCGCGCACCGATGGCTCAGCGTGAAATTGCTGCAACATCCGCCGATCAATCTCTTGCTGCGGTGGCTCGGTGAGTGCGGCGACTACCTTGGGCAGGGTCTCAGCCGCTGCCGTCTGCGGCACATCGTCGATGCCGGGCTGCTCGAAGTCTACACTTTCGAATCCAGACCAAAGAATTCGCGCAGCACCTGCTTCGTGCGTCGGCAAGTGGATCACGGGGATACGCCTGGCAATCGCCTCGGCAATCACCCGCGATGTCCCGCCGCGTCCACGGTTGGGGTCGCCATCCCACAGTGCAATCAGCAAATCACTCTGATGGAGGATGACTCGGCCGACCGCCTCGTACGCTGCCACCTCATCCGCTCGAGCCCCGGGCAGCTCCATGACGGCACCAGCGCTGCCCAGCAAGTCGATATACGTCTGCAGGGACGGGCCGGCTTCGAAATCTTTGGCGTAGTCCTCCCGTGGGAAAGGCAGGCAGGCATCGACCCGCCAGCCGGCGGCGAGAGCCGCCTCGGCAACCAAAGAATCTGCGCCATCGGCCAGTGCCGATAGCAGCCGCAATCGTGGTGGGGCAGGATCGAAGTCGGCACGATGGAGCTGTCCGACGGCGTTCAGCGAGGTCGACAACTGCGACAAGATCTTCGAGACCTCTGCCCCGAGCGCTCGCAAATCAACGCCAGCGAGATTCGACGCACGATGACCTGTGATGCCTACGGCAAGCTCGAGACGCGGGCGGGTCATGCTCATGAGTCTCGAGAAGCGTAGCGACCCGTCAATTCGCGAGTGCGCGAGCAATATCCGCACGCCGGGCAGCGAAAGACTTGAAACGTCTGAGCGACTCCGGCATCGAGTCGAAACGCTGTGCCGCCTCGATCAAATAGGTACGTCGGCGCGCAGCATCATCACTGGCAAAGGCGGCTGAGGTCGGCGAGGCCGACACGCGACCCAGCAAGTGATAGACAAGGGGTCTCGTCATTCTTTGACGATCGACAACGAGGTCAGCAACGCGATTGGGCGCATAACTGATCACCTCGGTCGAAGGCGTGCCCGCGAATCGGGCCTCGTTGATGGCTTGCTCAAGGTAACCATCGAATGTGGTGGTCACGAAAAGATCGAAATCGGTGATCTCGGCAAGGCGCCGCAAAGCGGGCGGCGGCGCAAAGCTCGCCTCGCGCAAAATCGAGCGCAGGCGGGTATACGGCTCCTCCCGACGACCGCGCGACGCCACGTGCCAGCACACAACATCATTGAGCGACAAAGGTTGCGGCAGCTGCGAAATGTCGACGTTTAGACGAGCAGCGAGTTTTTCAGCGAGCCAGTCGTGGAAAGCACGCGGTCCGGTTTCGGTCTCGACACGCAACAATTCGGGACCGACGATCGGAATGACCCGTTTCTCCTCGATATAGTTGAGGAGATCATCCCAGGAGTCCTCATCGAGCGAGGAGCCCAAATCCTCGACTTTGAGCGGGTGGGTCACGGGCACCTTCTAGGTGTTATCTATTGGCCACGCGAAACGACTCTAAGCTACCAAAGCGGCGTCCGCGGATAGTAATTTTTATCGGATCACCGAGATTTTCTTGCGCGCTGCGCCTTCTCTTTCGCCAACGCGCGCTTCTCCGAAGCCGTCTGCGGGCGCGGTCGCCCCCTAGTGCGGGCGTAGGGATTGGAGTCGGTGCGGTATTCGACCGCCACCGGCGAAGCGAAGAGATCAAACTCGCGACGGAAAACATTAGCGAGATAGCGCGTGTAGGCCTCGGGCACATGCACGGTCTGATTACCGTGGATGATGATCCGCGGCGGGTTGCGGCCGCCCTGGTGGGCATAGCGCAGCTTGATGCGGCGCCCCCGCACCAGCGGCGGCTGGTGCTGCACCATCGCTCGCTCGAGTGACTTGGTGAGTTTCGAGGTTGGAATTTCGGACATCGCCGCGTCGTAGGCTTTGATGGTGGCCGCTACCAGCTCGCCGACACCCGTGCCGTGTCGCGCTGAAATGAAATGCACCGGCGCGTAGGGGACGAAATCGAGCTTGAGCTCGAGCAGACGGCGAATCTCGTCGCGCTGTTCCATCGGAATGCCGTCCCATTTGTTGACGGCAATGATGAGCGCCCGCCCCCGCTGCAGCGCGAGACCGAGCACGTTGGCATCCTGCTCGCCGATGCTGTCGTGCGCATCGACGACGAAGATCACCACATGCGCGGTATCGATGGCCTGCAGAGTTTTGGCCACGCTGGCTTTTTCGATGTCGTCTTCGATCTTGCCGCGCCGCCGGACACCGGCAGTATCAATCAAAGTAAATTCCCGCTCATCGCGGGCAAAGGGCACGAAGATGCTGTCGCGCGTCGTACCCGGCATGTCGCTCGCGATCACGCGCTCTTCGCCAATCAGTCGATTGACGAGCGTGGACTTGCCGACATTCGGTCGCCCGATGATGGCAATGCGGATGCGACCATCGTTCGGCGCCGACTCGGCAGCGATGACCTCCGGATCGAAATCTTCGAGTACCCGCGACATGAGCTCGCGGCAGCCATCACCGTGCGCCGAGGCGATCGCCATCGGCTCGCCGAGTCCCAAAGAATGAAAGTCTGCGGCGGCGGTCGCGGGATCAAGGCCCTCGGCCTTGTTGACCGCGAGCACCACCTTTTTGCCGGAGCGGCGCAGTTCGCGCACCACCCAGTGATCTTGTGGTGTCAGGCCGCTGCGCGCATCGGCCAGAAAAACGAGTACATCGGCTTCTTCGACGGCGCGCTCGGTCTGCAAACGCATCGGCGTTTCGATACCGGAGGGCTGCTCGACAAGGCCGCCGGTGTCGACCACCACGTAAGGCACAGGCCCGAGCTTGCCGTAACCGTATTGGCGATCACGAGTGACGCCGGGCAGGTCGGCCACGATCGCGTCGCGTGTCCCGGTCAGACGATTGAAGAGCGTCGACTTGCCGACGTTCGGACGACCTACGAGCACAACGACGGGAAGCATGATGACTCCGGAAGGACAGGCGCTATCGCCTGTTGTGCTGCGCTCAGCCCTTGGGACGCAGTGCCGTCACGCGACCTTCGTCATCCTGGAAGATGACGAGATCGCCGACCACGAGCGGTGGATTGCTGGTGCGTCCGCCGGTCTTGCTACGGGCGACGAAGGCCCCCGTCGCGGCATCGAGCCAGTGCACATAGCCTTCGAAATCGGCCACTGCAACACGACCACCAAGAATGGCCGGAGCAGAGAGCCGGCGCAGGCGCAGCCCATTTTGTCGCCAGGTCTCGACACCCGTGCGGCGGTTGAGGGCGATCACCTCACCCATGGCGCTGGTCACGACGACGCGCTCGTCATCGATATCGAGTCCGCGATGGCTCGAGATGTCGCGCGACCACCAAGCCTGACCGGTGTCGAGTGCGAGCATCGAGACACGACCCTGAAAGCCGGCGACAAAGATATCGCTTCCCGAGATCTTGACTGCAGAGTCGATATCCACGAGCCGTTCGAGCTCGGTACGGCCACGCGCGGGCGATACCAGTTGCTCCCAGAGCACTTCGCCGCGCGCGGCATCGACCGCAAGTACCCGACCGTTGTCAAAGCCGCTGACGGCCGTGCCACCGGCGATCGCGGGTGCTCCGGTGCCGCGCAGCGTCAGGCGCGGAATCTGTTGATCTTCACGCCACAATTCTTTGCCGTCGGCGAGCGCGAGACCGAGCAAGCGACCGGCCACAGTGCGGACGACCACAGCACTCTCGGAAATCGCGGGCGCCGCCAAAACCTCGCCGCCGAGTTTCGCCGACCAGCGACGTGTACCCGTTGTTTCGTCGAGCGCGAGGAGTTCGCCGTCGGCGGTGCCGACGACGACCAAACCCTGACCCGCGCCCGGACCCCCCGTGAGCTCGGCCCCGGTGCGCGTGCGCCAGATCGTCTTGCCGCTCGCCGCCTGTACGGCGACGACGTCGCCCCCACGGCCCGCGAGGAATACCCGATCACCCACTGCAGCGGGCGCGAGACCATCACGCATGACCTCATCGCCACCGCCCAAAGAAATCGTCCACGCGCGCTGCACGCTGAGCGATTCTTTGAAGTCGACGAGTTCGGCAGGCGGTTCGACGTCTTTGTCCTTGTCGCAGGCTGCGAGGACCGCAAGAACCAAGGCCGCGGCGATCAGCCGGGCGGTCCGATTGACGAAGGTGCTGCGCAACATGCCGTTCTCCATCAAGGCTTGGCCGGGGCAGCGGGCGCCGCAACAGCCGGCAACTTCACGTCGTCAGATTCGAGATCCCAAATCTTGAGGCGCAGACCCTCGAGATCGACGGTCGCAGGCTTGCCATCGGTACCCGCGCCCTCGGTCTCAGCTTTGCGCCACGCAGCGAGCGCGCCCGTGCGATCACCTTTTGCATAGAGTGCATCGCCGCGCACTTCATCGAAGCGCTCAGCAAAGCCACCGGGCTCGGCGCCCTGCAAAGTTTTGAGGGCGGCATCGGCGTTGTTCTGCGCGATCTGCACCCGCGCGAGTCGAACACGCGCCACGAGCTGCAGCTGCGGATCGTCGGAGTTTTGCATGACCCGGGTCAGACGCTCGCTGGCAGGACCAAACTCGCCGGCATCGACATGCACGCGCGCCGCGAGCAGATCGGACTGGTCGGCATAGGCCGAGGCGGCGTATTCGGCGCGCAGGTCATCGACGGCCTTGAGCGCCGCGGTGCGATCACCACGCTCCAGGGTCCGCAAAATCTGCTGATAGGCCGCACTCGCTTCAACGTAACGTCGCTCCACTCGCGCTTCCCACCAGCGCCAGCCAGCGAGCGCACCAAGACCAATGATCACACCCGCTACGAGCCACGGGCCGTTCTCGCGCAGCCATCGCTTGACGCGCTCCCACTGCTCCTGCTCGTTGTAAAAATCGTCGATCACGCTTTCTCTCCTGATGCTGACGCCAGCCTCAAGGCCGACGCGTTGCCAGCCATGCACCGACCGCGGTGCTGGCGTTGTCGATCGTCACCTCGGCCGGATCGCCGAGACCCTCGCGCAGCGGCTTCATCTGCACCACGCCGCGTGTCAATTCATCGTCACCGAGCACGAGCGCCAGCGCCGCGCCACTGCGATCGGCACGCCGAAACTGTGCCTTGAAGTTGCCACCGCCCAAATTGAGCTCGATGCGTCGCGCGGGCAGTTCGCGCCGCAGCGCCTCGGCAAGACGCATGGCCGTACGCAACGGCGCCTCAGCCTGCGCCACGAGATAGACATCGGCTGCGGCCGCCGCCGGCGCGGTACCCGCCTGTTCAATGAGGGCAACCACCCGCTCCACGCCCATCGCGAAACCGATGGCCGGCGTCGCTTCGCCACCGAGCTGGGAAATCAAGCCATCGTAACGACCGCCCGAGCACACGGCATCTTGCGCGCCGAGCGCATCGGTCACCCACTCGAACACGGTGCGCGAGTAGTAATCGAGACCGCGAACGAGGCGCGGGTTGATTTCATAGGCGATGCCGAGCGCATCGAGCATCGCACACAACTCGGCGAAGTGGGCTTTCGATTCGGCATCGAGATGCTCGGGCAGCAATGGCGCACCCGCGATCACGGCCTGCATATCGGTATTTTTGCTGTCGAGGATGCGTAGCGGATTACCCTCGAGACGACGCAGGCTGTCTTCATCGAGCGCAGCCTCGTGCTCACGAAAGTAGGCCGCGAGCTTGGCGCGATAATCGCGACGCGCTTCGGCCGTACCCAAAGAATTGATCTGCAGACGCGCGCGGCCAATGCCGAGACGCTGCCAGAACGCTGCCGTCAACGCGATCAACTCGGCGTCGATGTCGGGACCCGCGAAGCCGACCGCCTCGACATCGATCTGATGAAACTGCCGGAAGCGTCCCTTCTGCGGTTTTTCGTGGCGGAACATCGGTCCCACGCACCACAGCTTGTGACGCGCACCGCGCAACAAGCCATTCGAGATCATGGCGCGCACGATGCCCGCCGTCGCTTCGGGACGCAGCGTGAGACGCTCGCCGCCTTTGTCTTCGAAGCTGTACATTTCTTTTTCGACCACGTCGGTGTACTCACCGATCGCGCGCTTGAAAAGGTCGGTGTGCTCGACAACTGGCACGCGCATCTCGTCGTAGCCGTACGCGTGCAGCAGTTCGCGCACGGTCGACTCGAGAAACTGCCAGCGGTGAATTTCGTCGGGCAGCACGTCGTTCATGCCCTTGACGGGTTGTACGCCCTGGCTGCTCATGGGGTGGAAGGCGCGAGCGTCGAGGAGGCAGAAGCGTTCTCTGCGGACTTCACCACGCGCGCAAGCTTGCCATCGTGGGCAATCGTGAAATGCGCCGTGCTGTTAAACATGAAACCCGCGGGAATGGTCACGGCACGACCGTCGACCTCCATCGCAGTGACATCAGCGCGACCCAGCAACACACGCAGTGGCGCCGCGCCCTGAACATCGATACGGTTACCGCGGCGAACCAGATCAAAGAAAACGCGCTTGCCGGCAGCATCGTAAACCTCGACCCAAGACTCCGCCGAACTCGGGGTCAGGGCGAGCGCCAGCTGAGCGCGCGCCGGCGGCGTCGCGACTGGCGTCTCGACGATGACCGGTGCTACGACGGCTGGCACGACGACGGGGGCTGCTACCACAGGCGGCAACTCCGCGACGGGCGCCACGGGCAAAGATTCCACGGCTGCCTTGGGTGCGATGGCCATCGAGGCTGTCGCCACGGGCGCAGCAGGAGCCGGTGCGGCGCTGGGCTTCTCGACCCCACCACCCTGCAAAATCCACCATGCTGCGAGCGTAATCACGACCGCAGCCGCTACGTAACCCACGCGTCGACCGACGGCCTGCGGATCAACCGCGCGCGCCGGTGGGCGAGGCACTTGCGTGAGATCGGGTTGTGCGAATGCGGCACCGCGTCGCGACCATTCGGCAAGCACCTCATCGACGGGGGCACCCAAGAATTCAGCGTAGCGGCGCAAATGACCCTGCGCGAAAACCCGCGCGCCGATCTCGTTGAAGCGCTCGGTTTCGAGCGCCTGCAAGATGGTCTCATCGCAGTGCAGCTTGGCCGCGGCCGCAGCGGTGCTCAGGCCGCGCTCCTGGCGCAAGCGGGCGAGCCGCGGACCGATCGACTCTTCGCCCGGACTCGTGAGTACGAACTCGGCGGTCATGAGGCCATCGCTCCTGCGAGTTTTTCGCCGAGACGAACACGGGTGCGATCATTGACTCGTCCGGCGAGCTGGCCGCAGGCCGCATCGATGTCATCGCCACGGGTGCGACGAATGGTCGCAAGCACGCCGCGCTGAATGAGTTCATCGCGAAAACGCGTGATCACGGGCATCGGCGAGCGCCGATAGCTCGTGCCCGGAAACGGATTGAACGGGATCAGATTGAGCTTGGCAGGCTGGCCCTTGAACATGCGCGCAAGCGCGCGCGCGTGCTCGAGTTGATCATTGACGCCATCGAGCATCACGTATTCGAAAGTGACGCTGCGCCCGTTCTGCTCATCGATGTAATGCCAGCAGGCCTCGAGCAGTTCGGCGATCGGATGCTTGCGATTGATGGGCACGAGCTCATTGCGCAGGGCGTCGTCAGGCGCGTGCAAAGAAACCGCGAGCGCGCAGTTCACTTCCTCAGCGAGCTTGTACATGAGCGGTACGAGACCCGAAGTGGAGAGCGTCACGCGCCGTCGCGAAATGTCGAAGCCGAAATCATCGAGCAAGATACGGATAGCCGGCACGACGTTGCGAAAATTCGCGAGCGGCTCGCCCATCCCCATGAAAACGACATTGGTGATGCGCCGCTCGCCACCCGGCTCGAAGCCGAGCTCCTTGTTGGCCAGCCAAACCTGACCAACGATCTCTGCGGTGGTGAGATTGCGATTGAAGCCCTGCTGTGCCGTCGAACAAAACGCGCAGTCGAGGGCGCAGCCCACCTGCGAAGAAATGCACAACGTGCCGCGATCGACCTCAGGGATGAACACCATCTCGAACGCCTGCGCGCTGTCGGCGCGCAGCAACCACTTGCGAGTGCCATCTGCCGAGTCGTGCCGCGAGACGATCTCTGGCGTACGCACCTCGGCCACGTCGTGGAGCTGCGCGCGAAAATCGCGAGCGAGATCGGTCATGGCCGCGAAGTCCCCCTCCGCGCGCTTGTAGAGCCAGCTCATCAGCTGTCGCGCGCGAAAGGGTTTGTTGCCGAGTGCACCCACAAACGCTTCAAGCTCGGGCTTTTCGAGCCCAAGCAGGTTTGTACGTGCTGCGGCGGCTTCGCTCATGACTGTCGGGCGCTTAGGCGCGCGGGCAGATCTCGATACCGCGGAAGAAGTACGCGATTTCCTCGGCTGCCGTCTCGGCGCCGTCGGAGCCGTGCACGGTGTTCGCTTCGATGCTCTCGGCGAGATCGGCGCGAATGGTGCCAGGCGCGGCCTTCTTGGGATCGGTGGCGCCCATGATCTCGCGGTTCTTGGCGATGGCGTTCTCGCCCTCGAGCACCTGCAACATCACCGGACCCGAAGTCATGTACTTGACGAGATCCTTGAAGAACGGTCGCTCACGATGCACCGCATAAAAACCCTCGGCCTCGGCCTGGGAGAGGCGGACCATGCGGGCAGCGACCACGCGCAGCCCCGCCTGTTCGAAGCGGCGGTAGACCTCGCCGATCAGGTTACGAGCTACGCCATCAGGTTTGACGATCGAAAAAGTGCGCTCCAGCGCCATGGGACGATTCCTTCGGTTGTGATGAGACAGGGACAGGTAATCGCGTAGTGTACCTGCGCCAGCCCCCCGGCGGCAACGCGGAAAATCACGCAAGTCACTGGCTGGTAAGGGTTTTTTTAAACGTTGAAGCTTTCTCCGCAACCACACTCGCCTTTCACGTTGGGATTGCGGAATCGGAAGGCCTCGTTGAGGCCCTGCTTCACGAAGTCGACTTCGGTGCCGTCGATGAGGGGCAGGCTGTCGGGGTCGACGAAAACCTTGACGCCGCGATCTTCGAATACCAAGTCGTCAGGCTGGGTGTCATCGGCGTAATTGATGACATAGGCAAACCCCGAGCAGCCCATCTTGCGGACCCCGAGGCGCAGTCCAAGCCCCTGGCCACGCGACTGCAGAAAGTTGCGGACTCGGTCTGCGGCGGCCGTTGTCAAGGAAATCGCCATTACGTCCTCATTTTAGCGCCGCAGCCACTGCGGCGCGCAAGGCATCTTCGACCAACAACAACCGCCCGAGTTTCTCGATCGGCAGTGCAAACTCGCGCGCCCAGTCCCGCGGTCCACCGAACGCGGGATCGGCAAGCGGTCGGCCGACGCAGCGCCGCTGCAGTTCATCGAGCACCGCCCGCACGGCTGGACAGGTCACGGCACGAAACTCCAGCGCCTCGATACTTGAGGCGGCCGCGGGCTCAGCGGCCGACTCGCCCGCAGGCGCAGGTCGCGTTCGCAAATACGCACGGATCCGTGCGCCCTCGCGCAGACTTCCCGCCATCCCCATGTGCCAACCCTCGCCCGCAGGCGGTCCCGGTGCGTCGCGATCGCGTAACTCGGCGACCGCGCTGTGCAAGATCGCTGCAGCCTGCTGCGCCTCGACTTCGCTGTTGAAGCGACCAAAGGAAATTCGCAGCGTGGATTGCGCAAGCTCAGGCGCAACACCCTGCGCGCGCAAGACGTACGACGGTTCGCCCACCGCAGAATCACAGGCGGCTCCGCTCGATACCGCGATGCCCGGCATGGCTGCGATCAGGCTCTCACCTTCGACCCCAAGCACGCTGATCGAGACCAGCCCGGGCAGACGGAACTGCGGATGATCATTCCAGACGATATCTTTGAGGCCCTGCAGCGCCTCGCGAAACACCGCAACCAGATGCTCGACGTGTGCGGCGTCGTGGTCGCGGCGCTCGCGTACCCTATTGGCTGCCTCGCCAAAGCCCGCGATCTGATGGGTGGCCAAGGTTCCAGGGCGCAGCCCGCGCTCATGACCGCCGCCCCACATCAAAGGCTCGAGCCAAGGCCGCGCGCGCGGCGATACCCAAAGCGCGCCGACACCCTTCGGGCCATACATCTTATGCGCCGACAGCGAGAGCAGATCGATGCCGAGCGCGTGCACATCGATAGGTAATCGCGCTGCCGACTGCGCGGCATCGCAGTGCAAAAAAACAGCTCGCTCACGACAGACCGCCGCGAGCGCTGCGATGTCCTGCACGACTCCGGTTTCATTGTTGGCGTGCATGATCGACACCAGCTGCGTGTCATCGCGCAGCGCTGCCGCCAAAGATTCTGCTGTGATGCGTCCATCACGCGCGGGCTCGAGCCAACTGACTTGCCAGCCCCGCTTCTCGAGTTGCTTGCAGGGGTCGAGCACTGCTTTGTGCTCGGTGCGCGCAGTCACGACATGACGACCCTGATGGGCACGCCCGCGGGCCAAACCCAGCACGGCCAGATTGTCGGCCTCGGTCGCCCCCGAAGTGAATACGAGATCCTGGGTATCTGCGTTGATCAGTCGCGCGATCTCGACTCGCGCCTGCTCGATGACGGCAGCGGCGGCTCGGCCGTACTCGTGCGTGCTCGATGAGGGATTACCGATGCCGAGCGGACCCTGCAGCACTTCGACCATGACCGCGCCCACCGCAGGATCGAGCGGCGTGGTCGAGGCATGATCCAAAAATATCGACAAGCTGAGGTGGCCGCTCACAACTCATCCGTCGCGTTTTTGGCCAGCGAATTACTCGAGCGCTCACCGGCCTGCCGACGACGCCCCTGAATGGCGGTGAGGATACCACGCAAAATATTGGCCTCGTTCTGGTCCAGCTCGGCACGGTTGATGAACCGGCGGATGCGCTCCATGAGATGCGTACCGCTGGTCGTGCGATCGCGAAAACCCACTTTCTCGAGCACCTCGGCAAGATGCGCATAGAGACGCTCCATCTCGCCCGCAGTCGCAAACGGTACGGCGCCCGGCGCCGAGACATGCTGCGCCCCGCGCGCGCGGTAGACCTCGTAGGTCACCAGTTGCACGGCCATCGCAAGGTTGAGCGAGGCATAGGCGGGGTTGGCAGGAATGCGCAGCAAAAGATGGGCGAGCGAGAGTTCTTCGTTGGTCAGTCCGGTGCGCTCGTTGCCAAAGAGCAATGCCACGGGACCGCGATTACTCTCGGCCACCAGACGCGCCGCACCTTCGCGCACATCGAGCACGCGGATGTTCTGATCGCGATCGCGCGCCGTGGTCGCGACGATGAAACCGCAGTCGGCGATTCCCGCCTCAATGGTGTCGACGACCGTAGCCTGCTCGAGCACGTCGGTAGCACCCGAGGCGCGCGCTCTGGCTTCGGAGTGCGGGAATTCCTTTGGACAGACCAATACGAGTTTTTCGAGACCCATGTTTTTCATGGCCCGTGCCACGGCGCCGATGTTGCCGGGGTGGGAGGTCTCGACGAGAACGACGCGGATGTCGGCGGCTGCAAGCATGCGCGTGGTATTCTAGCGGCGTTTTTCCGTCGCTCTTTGCCAGTATGCAGCCATTACTCAATATTGCCGTGCGCGCCGCGCGTCGCGCGGCTGACCTGATCGTTCGCAGCCTCAATCGGCTCGACTCGCTCGAAGTATCAAGCAAAGGTCGCAACGACTACGTCACCGAAGTCGACCGGGCTGCCGAGGCCGACATCATCGCCACCATCCGCCGTGCCTACCCCGACCACGCTTTTTTGGGCGAAGAGAGTGGTCAACTGGGCAGTGGCCCGGTCGAGTGGATCATCGATCCGCTGGATGGCACTACCAATTTCATCCACGGGCTGCCGCACTTCTGTGTCTCCATCGGGGCGCGCGTGCGCGGTCGGATCGAGCACGGCGTGGTCTATGACCCGATGCGCCAGGAAGTCTTCACCGCCTCGCGCGGCGATGGTGCCCACCTCGAAAATCGTCGCATCCGTGTCAGTGCACAACGCACGCTAGAGGGCGCACTCATCGGCACGGGCTTCCCGTATCGCGCAAACACCGAATATCTCGACACCTACCTCGCAATGCTCAAAGACGTGATGCTGAACACCGCGGGCGTGCGCCGCCCGGGTTCGGCTGCCCTCGATCTCGCCTATGTCGCCGCAGGTCGCACCGACGGTTTCTTTGAGATTGGGCTCGGCCCCTGGGACACGGCGGCCGGTTCACTGCTGGTTGAAGAAGCCGGCGGTCGGGTCGGCACACTCTCGGGCGGTGAATTTAAGCAAGGTGGCAATATCATCGCCGCCTCGCCCAAAGTTTATGAAGCTTTGGTGACGCTGCTCGGACCGCACCTTACACCTAAATTACGCGAGGACTGACGCCAGATCCATGGCCAACGCGGGGTGCATGGGAGATGCTCATGCGCTTTCAGCACCCCCTGCAGTCGATGCCGAGTCGCTCTCCAGCGTATCGACCACGGCGGTTGTG
>VGUP01000028.1 GCA_016874175.1 Gammaproteobacteria bacterium
GATGAGGATATCGGGGCCGCGTCGCAGCCGCAGATTACGCAGGTGAATCACGGGCGCGATTCTACGTGTATGCTCGCCGCTCATGCGGATTGAAGTGTTTTCCGACGTCATTTGTCCGTGGTGCTTCGTCGGTCACGCGCGCCTGCAGCAGGCGCTGGCCGCAAGAGCCGATCGCGACATCGAAGTGCAGTGGCTGCCTTTCGAGCTGAATTCGGCCATGCCCGTGGCGGGTCGAAACCGTCGCGAGTATTTGCTCGAGCGCTTCGGCAGACCGGATCCCTTTGCGGCCGGACAACAGCAACTGCTTGAGCTCGGCGGTTCCATGGGTATCGCTTTTGATTTCGAGGCGATCGAACGTGCGCCCAACACCCGCCGCGCGCACGCGCTCGCGGCCGCTGCCTGGCGCAGCTCGCCGCAGACGCAGGCGACGGTGATACGGGCCTTGTTTGTCGCCTACTTCACCGAGGGGCGCGACATCGGTGATCCTGCAGTGCTCAAAAAAATCGGCGTCGATGCCGGAATGCCTGCTGCGGTGGCTGCCGCCGCACTCGATAATGCAAATCTTCATACCGAAATCGTCGCGCTCGAAGCGCTTGCACAACGCTCGCAAATCACTGGCGTCCCCACTTTCATTTTTGATCGAAAACATGAGTTTTCGGGTGCGCAGCCACTCGAGAGTTTTTTGCAGGTGATCGATGCCCTCACTGCGCTTGCTCAATGAATTCGAGCTGACGGGTCGCAGTCGCAGCCATCTCATCGAGGCCATCGAGTTGCACTGCACGCTGCATCGCGAGGTGATGCCGGCCTTCCTTGCCCTGTGCGAGGCAGCACTTGCCGATGGTATCGATCTGCGCGCCGCGTCTTCGTTCCGTGATTTCGATCGGCAACTCATGATCTGGAACGGGAAATTCCGTGGCGAACGGGTGCTCACCGACCGCGAGGGCAGGGCACTTGATGCAACCTCGCTGACGCCGATCGAACGCATCGAGGCCATCCTCGCCTGGTCCGCACTGCCCGGTGCGAGTCGTCATCATTGGGGCACCGATTTTGATGTCTATGATGCCGCGGCCATGTCCGATGTGGCGGCCTTGCAACTCATTCCACAGGAATATGCGGCGCAAGGTCCCTTTGCCAAGCTCACGCAATGGCTCGATACCCATATGCATCACTTCGGGTTTTTTCGGCCCTACGTGACAAACGGTGACGGCGTCAGTGCCGAGCCTTGGCACCTGAGTTTCGCGCCGCTTGCTGTACGTTGTCTCGAACAGCTTTCACCACAGCTGTTGTCAAAGATTTTGCTGGTTGTGCCACTCGAAGGGCGCGGCGAAGTGCTGGCGCGTATCGATGATATTCATCGACGGTTTATCGCCGCTATCACGCAGCCCGCCGCGAGCTTAGTCGACTTCGAACTCGGCGATCACCGGCGTGTGGTCTGAGGGCCGCTCGGCTCTGCGTGGCTCGCGATCGATGCGACAACCGACGCAGCGCTCGGCAAGCGATGCAGTGGCGAGAATCAGATCGATGCGCAAGCCTGCGTTGCGTCGGAAGGCAGCGGCGCGGTAATCCCACCAACTGAAAGATTTTTCGGGTTGCTCGAAACGTCGAAAAACATCGACGAGACCACTGTCGAGCAATTTTTGATAGGCCGCGCGCTCAGGCGGGCTGACGTGCACGCTACCTTGCCAAGCCTGCGGATCGTGGACGTCGCGATCTTCGGGCGCGATGTTGAAGTCACCGAGCACAATCACTTTGCGATGCTTCAACAAGCTGTCGCGCAACCACTGCTCGAGTGCTTCCAGCCAGCGCAGTTTGTAGGCGTATTTTTCGGACCCGGGCTCCTGCCCATTGGGTACATAGAGATCGAGTACCACTACACCGGCGGTTTCGACGGCGAGCACACGGCGCTGTTCATCGGTAAAGCCCGGGATATCGGTGGCGAGCACGGTGACCGGCTGTCGCGAGAGCACGGCGACGCCGTTGTAGGTACGCTGACCGCTGCGTGCGAATTCATAGCCGAGAGCACTGATCTCGGCCGCCGGGAAATCGGCGTCGGTCGACTTGGTTTCTTGCAGTGCGACGATATCCGGCTTGGCTGTACTCAGCCATTCGGCCAGTTGCGGCAGACGTACGCGCAGCGAATTGACATTCCAGGTGGCGATGGACAGGGTGCTCATGCGCGTAGGGTAACGCAGCTGACGGCAATCGATGTCACTGCCGTGTAGGATTCGTGCATGACAACCCGAAGTTTCGATTTAGTCGTGATCGGCGGTGGCAGCGGCGGTTTGGCCTGCGCGCAACGCGCTGCGGAGTACGGTGCCAAGATTGCACTCATCGAGGCAGACCGTCTCGGTGGCACCTGCGTCAACGTCGGCTGTGTACCCAAAAAAGTCATGTGGAATGCGGCGCAGATCGCTCACGCTGCGCATGATGCTGCGCACTATGGTTTCGAGCTGACGCTCGGTCGTCATGACTGGCGGGCGTTGCAACTTGCGCGCGATGCCTATGTGCAACGTCTCAATGGTATCTACGAACGCAATCTCGCCAATAAAAAAATCGAACTCGTGCGTGGTCGCGGCCACTTCGTCGGTGCAGGTGAAGTTCGCGTCGACGAACAGACGCTCGCAGCTCCGCAAGTGGTGATTGCCACCGGCGGACGTCCCTCGATCCCGCCCATTCCCGGCGCCGAGTTCGGTGTGACCTCCGACGGATTCTTTGCTCTCCAAGCGAAACCCGAGCGGGTGGCTATCGTGGGCAGCGGCTACATCGCCGTGGAGATCGCCGGTGTCTTCGCTGCGCTCGGCAGCAAGGTCTCCCTCGTTATTCGCCAAGACCGAGTGCTGCGCTCTTTCGACAGCATGCTCGGCGACGGGCTCATGAAGATCATGCGTGATGAGGGTATCGAGATCGTGACGCAGGCTGTGCCGCGGGCATTGGGGCGTGATGTCGACGCCAGTCTGCGGCTGCTGACGGTCGACGGACGCACGGTCGGTCCCTTCGATTGTGTGGTGTGGGCCATCGGTCGCGAGCCCATGGTCGAAGATATGGGTCTGGATCGTGCCGGTGTACGCCTCGACGCTTCGGGTCATATCGCCGTCGACCCTCTGCAGCAAACCAATGTCGGCGGTATCCATGCCATTGGCGATGTCACGGGCCGAGCACTGCTTACGCCGGTGGCGATTGCCGCGGGGCGACGACTCGCCGATCGGGTGTTTAGTGGCATGACCGATCGCTATCTCGACTACTCGAATATTCCCACCGTGGTCTTCAGCCACCCGCCGATCGGTACGGTGGGGCTCAGCGAGCAGGAAGCGCGCGATCGCTACGGTGCCGAGTCTTTGAAAATCTACACTTCGGGCTTCGTACCGATGTATCACGCACTGACGACCCGCAAACCGCGCGCCGAGATGAAGCTGATCACCATGGGGCCCGAGCAGCGCATCGTAGGCTGCCACGTGATTGGTGCCGGAGCCGATGAAATGTTGCAGGGCTTTGCTGTTGCACTGAAGATGGGCGCCACCAAGCGTGATTTCGACGACACGGTAGCCATTCATCCGACCAGCGCCGAAGAATTCGTGACTATGCGCTGAGAGGTACTGGGGGGACTTCGCATCAATGAAAAGAAAGTGCGAACGTTGGTTGGTGCTGGCGCTGATCGCCCTGCTGACATTGACGGGCTGTGATCGGGGTGCGGCGCCGTTATCCACCGAGTCGCTGCAGATTCGCATCAATCTCTTGTGTACGACCTGCGACGACTTTCTGCGCTGCGAGCGGGCCGCTGACGTCGGCCGTGACGAAGTCTATCGACTGTATCGTTTGCGCGAAAAAAGTTTCTGGGCGCAGATTGCCACCATCTGGGATTACCTCGTGCAGTGGTTGCGGCGCAAGACCAGTGACAGTCGGCCTCTGACCATCTATGAGAACGACGGTCACCAAAAACGCGTGGCGCTCGAAGAGGGACGGGCCCGGGTCGATATGGCCGCGGGTCTGATCACGCTTCCCGACTCGAGCATCGACATGCGTTCTGCCGAGTGGCGTACGCTAACGGGTGAGCTGCAGGGCCGCTGTCTGACACTCAAGCGCCGCGACGGTTATGCCTGGGTTCGCGGCTTGCTGGGTCGCGAACTACCGAAGGCCGACTCATCCGCGCAGGTGGTGCAATGAACGCCCTGATTCGACTCGGCGCTGGACGAATTGCTGCGTTGGGGCTGCGCTATCTGCTCGCCCTGTTTTTTCTGAGCGCTGCCGCCAACAAGTGGCGGCAGCAGTACATCAGCAGTGATCGCCTGTTGCGAATCTTTGCCGAACGTCTCGAAGAAATCGATCCCGAGTCTTTTGGCGCCTGGTTCATCGAGCATATCGGCCTGCCGCACTATCAGCCGCTTGCCTGGATGGTCTGCTGGGGCGAAACCTTCATCGGTCTCGGTTTGCTGTTCGGCTTCATGACGCGGGGTGCGGCGGCTGGAGCCATGTTGATGATGTTTTCTTTTGCCATCGGCGGTTACTATGACGCCTCATTGATCGCGCTCGCGCTGATGTTTCTGCCGTTCGTGATCTGGCCGACCGGTCACTGGCACGGACTCGACGCACGGATGCACGCCCGCTATCCGCAGTCTTGGCTGTTTCGCTGATTCGGCTTTTTAGCGAGGGATAGTCGATGAGCGAGACCATCGCCGGTCAAAAATTCGGTCCTGTACGCCTGATGCCAGGGGTGACCCGTGGTCATGTCGCCGCCTATCTTTGGGCGGCGTTTGTCAGTATCGGCATCTTTACTTATGCCACGACGCTGCAGCCCTATCTGCTCGAGGTCAATATCGGCGTGCCGATCGCGCAGCGCGGCGTAGTCTCCGGCGATCTGCAGTTCTGGCAAGAAATCATCACGCTGCTCTGCGTCGGTTTGTTCGGCGCCTGGTCTGATCGAATCGGCAGACGCACGGTATACATCACCGGATTTTTGATTACCGGTCTTGCGTACGCGGCCTATCCGTTCGCCGATGACATCGGACAACTGCTGATCTATCGGCTCATCTATGCTGTGGGCATCGCTGCACTGGGCGGCATGTTGGCGACCGTGCTCGCCGACTATCCGGTCGATGCGGACCGCGGCAAGCTCACGGGTATTTCGTTTTTCCTGAATGCGGTGGGTGCGCTGCTGTTCTTTGCCGTGCTCACGCGGTTGCCGTCGTTCTATCAGGGTTTCGGTGCGACCGAATCCGAAGCCGGTCGTTTTGCCTATCTGACCATCGCGGCGGTTTGCGTGTTGAGCGCTCTCATCATGCTTGGGCTCAAGCCGGGTCGACCCGATCAGGTCACTGAGCGACTGCCGCTACGGACGCTGCTGTCCCAGGGTCTTGCTGCGGGCCGCAAGCCGCGTATTGCACTCGCATACGCTGCATCGTTTGCAGCGCGCGCAGACCTGGTGATCGTGGCTCTGTTTCTTTCTTTGTGGGTGCAGACGGCAGCGATTGCCGATGGCGCAACGGCGGCCGAAGCCTCCGCTCGCCAAGGTGCTTTGTTCGGTATCGTGCAGGGCTGCGCCATGCTGTGGGCGCCGGTTTTCGGCTGGATGGCTGACAAACTCGATCGCGTCACGCTGGTGATCATTGCTACCGTGCTCTCCATCGTCGGCTACGGTTGGATGGGCTTCACGCCCGATCCGGCCGTTGGTGGCGCAGCGTTCGGTGCCGCTGCCATGCTGGGGGTTGGGCAGGCGAGTGGCATTCTTGCCTCACAGGTGCTCATTGCCCAGGAAGCGCCGAGTGCGATCCGTGGCGCCGTCATCGGCATGGTTGGTTTCTTTGGTGCACTCGGTATTCTCGCCATCTCCAAAATCGGCGGCTTTGCCTTTGACGAATGGCGACCGGGTTCGCCGTTCATCATCATGGCGGCGGCGAATGTACTGTTGTTGTTTTATGCTATGTGGGTACGCAGTCGATGAGCCAACTCGTCGCGGTTTCGCTGCTGGCGATTGTGACGATAGCGACGACAGCGGCGCGTGCTGCGGAGACGGTATCGCCCAAGACTGCCCCAACGGTTGCTGCACGTATCGTTCAGGGCGAGTACCGCAGCGAGGGCATTGCGGGCGGCGAGCGCCGCGGCGGCGAGCACTTTCAATTGGTCGTGCACAGCGACGGCACGCGGACGCTGTCGATCTCCAGCGATCTCAGCTGGCGCAATTCGTGGTTCACCGTGGTACTGCGATCGGCAGCCGACTTTCGCCCGCTCGAGGCGTACGCGAACTATTGGAGCAGCGGTCGCTACAAAGGTAGCGGTCATTTTTTGGTGCAGAGCGAGCACTTGCTCGCAGACTCGAACGGCCCTGACAGTGGCCGGCAACAACAAGAGACTGCGGTACCTGCGCGGTTCTCGATCGGTACGCATCCCGTCTCTGCCGATGGCTGGCACACCGCAGATCTCGACACCGCCAAGCCCAACAAGCGACAGTTTCAGCTCTATAGCGTCGAGGCCAGCGCCGACACCGCCAAACCTGTGCTCGGCACCTTAGTGCCGCTCGAACTCGAATATGTGGGTGAAGAAACCATCGAGGTGCCTGCCGGACGCTTCACCACACAGCGCTATCGTCTCGCCGGCATGAACGATCTTTGGGTGTACGGCGCCGATCGAATCGTGATCCGCTCCGAACTACCGGCGCGCGGTCTGCGCTATGTGCTTACGTCGTTGAGCGCGCGCTGAACCGACTGCGCCCGAATATTAACGCGCCGAATAACAAAGCGCTGGCTCCGGCCAAAAATGGCGCGCCGGGGAAGTGTGCGGTTTCGGTGGCAACGCTGAAGAGGTGAGTCATCGTGAACGGCGTGACGATCGCCGTGAAGCTTACAATTCCGGCGATTGCGCCCTGCAGTTCGCCTTGTGCATTGGCGGGCACTTGGCGCGAGAGGATCGCGCGGATCGACGGCATCGTCAGACCAATCAGACAGGCGAGGGGCACGCTTGCGAACAGCATCCAGGGTTGTGATGCAAACGCATAGCCCAGAAAACCGATAGACCCGCCGACCAGACCGATCAGCGCGGCCCGTTGTTCGCCAAGGCGCTTCGTGAACAGACCCACGAGACCGCCTTGGACCGCTGCGGTGCCGAGTCCGAGTACAGCGAGTGACAAACCGACTGCGCGTTCGCCCCAGCCGAATTTGGCCATGGTCATCCAGGCCCAAGTGGAGGGCAGGGTGTCGTGGCCGATCTGATACATGAACAGCACGGCCAACAACAGCAGCGCACCCGGAATCGCCCGCATCGAGCGCAGCGATCCGAGCACGTTGGCTCGCCGTGCCGAGAACGCGCGCCGCTCGCCTGCGGGCAAGGTTTCTTTGAGTACCGCGAGTGCGATCAGAAAATTGAGTGCAGTGAACACCGCTGCGGCGAAAAAAGGCACACGTGGCCCATATTGACCGAGCAGACCGCCGACCACCGGGCCAACAATAAAGCCCATGCCCCAGGCAGCACCGTTCAGACCAAAATATTTGGCGCGCTGATCTGGTGGAATGATATCTGCGACCACGGCATTGGCTGTGGCAAACGTGGCGCCAGCGATCCCGGCAATGATGCGACCAATGAACAGCCAGGTCAGGGTCGGTGCAAAACCCATCAAGACATAGTCGACAGCAAGCGCGGCCAGTGAGGCGAGCAGGATGGGTTTGCGGCCGTGCCGATCGCTCAGGTTGCCGAGAATCGGCGAGAAAATGAACTGCATCGAGGCGTAGGCCAGGGTCAGCCAGCCGGCGATCGGCGCGGCATCGGCCAGCGTAAGACCGGAAAGATTCATCACCAGTTGTGGCGCAACCGGAATGATGATGCCGATGCCCATCGAATCGATGAACAGCGCCATCGCCACGATGGGCAACATGCGGCGACGCGGATCAGCAGTGGTCATGTAAGGCCAGCTCCTTTGGAGCGACGATAGCGCTCCACCATTTCGAGCGCCGAACGTTCGGGCGGCGGGAGTTCAATATTTGTAGTGGCAAGCGGTGTGGTGCGCTCGCCCCAACGTACGAGATGCGCACAAAAAGTCAGGCCGCCACCGAAGGCCGGCATCAAGAGTATCGCGCCGGGTTTGACACGTTGATCTTCCAGTGCTTCGCAGAGCGCGACCGGAACGGTAGCTGCCGACATGTTGCCGTAACGACCTACGCTGACATACACGCGATCCATCGCGACGCCGGCTCGTTTGGCTACTGCCTCGATGATGCGCAGGTTGGCCTGATGCGGCACCACAAGGTCGATGTCCGTCGGCGAAAGTCCGGCGCGCTGCAGCACATCTTCGCTGGCGAGCCCCATGCCCATCACCGCTTTTTTGAAAATCTCCTGGCCTTCGAACTGCCATTCGGTAGCGCCGAGCATGCGGCCTTGATGCACGTATGAACCGCCTATCCCATGAATACGCAGAATCTCGCGTGCTTCGCCATAGCAGCCGAGTTTCTCGAGCATCAAGCCTTCGTCGCGATCGGTGGCCTGCAGCACCACTGCGGCAGCACCATCACCGAACAGCACGGCGACATTGCGATCGTTCCAGTCCATGTACGGCGAGATCAGTTCGCCACCGACCACGAGTGCGTTGCGAACAACACCGGTTTTGATCATCGCTGCGGCCGTCGAGAGTCCATAAAGAAAACTTGTGCACGCGGTATTGACGTCCATGGCGCCACAGTCTTCGGCACCCAGCATCTTTTGCAGACCCGAGGCCATGTTCGGGCATTGATCGTCGTGGGTGGTGGTGCCAAAGACGATCAGGTCCAGATCTTTGGCCTCGAGCCCCGCGCAGGCGAGCGCCCTGGCCGAGGCGACATATGCCATATCACCGAGCGATACATGCGAGATGCGCCGCTCGCGGATCCCGGTGCGAGTGGTGATCCACTCGTCCGTAGTCTCGATGAAGGTGGCAATGTCGGCATTCGACAGGATGCCCGCTGGCAGGCACTTGCCCCAGCCCGTAATGCTTGCATTCAGCATTTGAATCCCCCGCTCGGGTCGAGGATACCCGTCTTTCTCCGTTCCGTCAGTCGGCCAAGGCAGAAGGGAGTTGCGGCGGCCGATGGGTGGCAGCGTTTATGGTCGACGTCGCGCGTGATCCGCGGGGGATAAAATCATGTGGATGCCACCACTGGAAGACGCCTGGCAAGGCAAGGTCCAGTTCTACGAGCTCATCTTCGGCACCTGGACGGTCTATGTTTTTCTGGTTTGGTTCTGGCAGCGCCTGCTGAAAGAGCCGCTCGATGAATGGCGATACGTCCTCATCAGCTTCTTTGGCGCGGGCGCTTTTTGGGTCAATCACTATTGGCTCTACGCGCCGAAGCCGACTTGGCTGATCCTCATCAATCTTTATGCCGTGTTCTTTTTCATCGCCTGGTGGGCGATCGGCATGCGTGGGCGCAAGCGCTCGTTTGCCTGGAAGCTCGGTGCGTTTGCGGGCGCGGCGATTTATACGGTGGCTTTCATCCTGTTCGAGCAGCTCGCCCGCTACGGCGTCGAGCGTTGGGGGATGCACGAGTTCTGCTGGATGACGATGTCGTTCTTCGGTTTCTGGTGGCTGATTCTTTGGCGCTCGCGCTCGACGGTAAAACCTAAGCCGACCCATGAGGATCCTTATCCGAAGCCGCAGTGGCGCGGCGCCGGTGGAAATCTTTGACTGGAGCGGCGAGCGAACTCAGACCGCGCCCAAGACCTCGAGCGAGACGCGCTCGGCCGATTCGAATGCGCCTTCCATGCCGCGGCTGCCCACCGAGGTGTGTTCGCCGCAGAAGAAGAGTCGCTGGTGCGGCTTGGCGATCGCTGCGCGCAACTCGCGGACTTGTCCGGGCTGAAAGATCGCCCAGTCGCCTGCCGCAAACGGATCTGCAGCCCATGAGTGCGCGCCCGCCACGGTCAGCAAGCCTTTGGATGCCGGTCGCAGACGCTCGAACTCCGCGATGATCAGCCGCTTGGCATCTTCCATGCCGAGTCGATCGACATAGAGCGCATTGAGTCCGCGCGCCCACACCGTGAGGCTCGTGACTTCGTCGTCGGTCTTGCCAAATTTTTGCGCGAGCACGAGACCCAACGGACCATCGGTCCACATCGAGGGCGACATGCCATCGCTGAGCCAAAACGGTTTTTTGGCGACGAGATGAAACTGCGTGATCGGGATATAGCCCAAAGTTTGAATGGCTTTGTGCTGCACGGGTTCCGGTAGCGGGTCGATGGCCACGTGTCGCAGGGTCGAGAACGGCATGGAGCAAACCACGGCCTTGGCGCGATAGACCCGACCACTGCTGCAGGTGACTTTGGCGCTGCTGGCGTCGACTTCGATCGCGCTCACGCGGCAGTTCAGCAGCAGATCGCCCTTGAGTCGCTTGGCCATGGCGATCGGCAGGTTCTGGTTACCGCTTTTGAACGCACCGACCAGCAGGCCCGGCGGTGCAGCGGTGGGTGGCGCAGCTACGGGCGGCGCACCTGCAGGTGGCGTAGCCGCAGGCATCTGATTCGAGGCACCCGTGCGCGAGAACGCCGAAATCGCCCCGCGATTCACAGTCTGCCAGTGATCCGCGAAGGCTTGCTGCAGCAGCGAAACGTCGTGCGAGGTCGTGCCGTAAGCGATGTTGGTGTCGAAGCCGAGTTTGATCATCGCGTCGGTCGCGCCGTGCGCGGTCAAAAATTCGTGTACCGAAATGTCGTACTGGGCGTGCGCGGCATCATGCCAATTCTCGAGATCGCGGAACGGCATATGTTTTTTGAACAGGTCGTCGGCCCAGGCCCAAGGCGCAAGCTTGCGTTGTTCGCCTGCAAAGGGGTTACGCGGATGGTTCACCCAATCCTTGAGCGGGATACGCTCGCCGCCGATGAACAGTTCCTGTCCCGCGCGATTGGCAAACAGCCGCGGCGCCAGATTGACGATCTCGACCTTGTTGCGCGCGGCTGCCGCGATGCAACGGCCGTAGGCATTGGCGATGGTATTGCCACCAACTTCGGGGTGCCCCGGCACATCGAACAGCGTGAATACGCGCCCACCGACTCGGTTTCGACCCTCGAGCACCAATACTTTGAGACCGTTTTCTTCGAGTGTGAGCGCCGTCTCGAGGCCCGAGAGGCCGGCGCCGATGACGATGACATCCGGATCGCCAGACCCTGCGCTGTAGGCGGTGTTCGAAAGCCCTGCAACAGCTGCAGAGACGGCGGAGGTTACGACGAATTCACGACGGTTCATGACCATCTGCCACCCCATTTCGTTAACGCAAACGACACACTCTGATCTTTGGCTCGGTGATCGAGCCCACGTAAAGCCTGCCATCAAACACCGCACCGACACTACCGGCAGAAATACCTTTGCCGTCGTCGACCAATACGGTCTGTGTGACACCCGCCGAGTGGCGTAGGATCGTGGTGGGCGATGCATGGCCGGGATCGCCGAAGTGACGGACCAGATCGAGCAACTTGGCGTGTACCGCAATCCAGAGCGTGCCATCGCCATCGACGTTGACATTGTCGGGCGAGCCTTCGAGCGGTACATGATTCACGAAGCGCAGTTCACCACTGACCGGGTCGCGGGCGTAGTTCGCGAGCCGTTTGCCCAGAGTTTCGGCGACATGAATTTTGAGCCCGTCGGGTGACAGACCCATGCCGACAGCACTTTTGAGCCCGTCTGCAGCCACCCGCATGGTTTGACCGTCGTAATACACGACGGTCGACAAACCACTGCGGAACACGAACTCCCGCATGCGTTCGAGTGCGTTGATCGCGCCTTTGTCGTTGGCCACGTAGAACTGACTCGGACCCACCGCAACGATGGCGTTGGGCGAGAGCAGCAGCGGATCGCGCACCGTACCGAGATGCAAAAATCGGCCATCCGGCTGTTGCTCGAAGATTTCGACGGTGTGTGCAGTATTCGGTGGATGACTGATCACGAACAGCCGCTGTTTGCCGTCACCCATTCGATAGAGCGACATGCCGTGCGGGCGAAACGCCGGTGGTGCAGCGACCAGTGCAGGCATGGCCTGCAGCGGATCGGCGGTGAGATCGAGTTGCAGAATAGTGCCCTCGACATTTTCACCTTTGACCAACGCCCGTCGATCGAGCGATGACAGATAGGCAATGCTGCGATTGCGATCGATCTGGATGTCTTCGGCACTCGCGGACAGCGGCAAGGTGTTGCAAACGCCGGGTGATCGCAGCGTGAGCTCGCGGAAGGCGCCGCCAAACGACATGAACTCGAGCGTGAACACGGCAACGATCAGCACGAACGCCGCGACGGCAAGTAAAACTCTTTTTTTCCAGCTCACTCGCTCGAACCCCCGGTGCCGTTGACTAGGCACGCGGTCCTCTGGCGTGGCCCTTCCTCGTCGGTAGCCGATTGTAGCGCGGACTTGGCCCGCCCCAATCCTGTCATGTGATCGTGGCCGCGGTGCGCAGACCCTCGATCATCGACGTCCGCAGCAAATAGCGACGCGCCTCGGCGGCATCGGCCGCCATGGCGCGCATCTCTGCTTGCTGCATTGCGCGTCGTTGCGGATCGCTCTCTTCCAGCGTTTTCTTGTTACTGATCGTCTGGGCCTGCAAATAGCGCTCTGCGACATCGCGTCGCTGACGATCATAGCGATCGAGCAGCGCATCGTTAGCGCCCTGCCAGATACAGCCCAGACAATCGGCGAGGCTGTAGGCATCGTGGATGCCGAAATTCAGTCCCATACCGCCGAGCGGGTTGTTGACGTGCGCAGCGTCACCCACCAGCAGTACGCGTCCGCGACGATAGGTTTCGGCGACCCGCTGATGCACTGCGTACAGGTTGATATGGATGACTTGGCCCTGCCGACTCTCGGGTACAAATGCCGCAAGCCGCGCCTTCGCCTGCTCGAAATCGAGTAGGTCGCTCTCCTGTTCCTCGGGGCGCGTCGGAAAAACACAGCGCCAGATTCCGCGGCCATCGCCCGGAACTTTGAAGGTCGCTGCCCACTCTTGCGGGTCCATGGTGTAACTGCTGTATGCAAAGCCTAGCGTTTCGAAGTCGAAGGTCGTGGTGATGACCAGAAAGCGCTCCGGCCAAGTAAAGCCGCGGAAGTCGATGTTCTGGCTCTTGCGCACAACGCTGCGTCCGCCGTCGGCCCCGACCAACCAGCGTCCGTCGAATTGATCGCTGCGACCGTTGGCGTGCTGCACGCCCACCTCGACGCCTTCGGCATGCTGGGTGACTGCAATGACCTCGACGCCGTGCAGGATGCGCGCGAGCGGCGAGGCGGCAACCCGGCGCTCCATCATTCCCACCAACTTGTGCTGCTCGCACTGCAGCCGATACGGATAGCGCGTATCGTCGGCGAGACTCTGCAGATCGAATTCCGCCACCAAGCCCTCGCGCCGATCACGATATTGCCACCGGCGGGCGATGATGCCGCGCTCGTGCAGTTCAGCGGTTACCCCTGAACGTTCGAGCATTTCGAGGGTGGGCGGGTGATAAGTGGCGGCGCGTGGGTCGGCATGCGGGCCTTCGCCACGCTCGAACAGCAGTACGGGCACGCCATGCTCGATCAAAAATAGCGCGGTCGCCATGCCGGCGGGGCCACCGCCCGCTACCAGCACACGCACCGCATCACTTTCAACCATCAAAAATTTTCCAGCGTACTGCCGTAGCCTGCGACTCGATCCTCGATGCCGCTGCGACGCAACGCGTCCCAGTAGGTGACGGTGTTGATCGCCAGTACCGGCTTGCCCAGCCAGCGTTCCGCTTCGGCGCAGAGTTTGATCGCCGCGAGATTCGTTCCAACCTGCACGATCGCCTCAACGTCATCGCCATCGAGTTGCCGCAGTGCATCGATCACTTGTGATCGCGTGGTGTGTGCGATCTGGATGGGCGAGGGACACTTCAGGCCGAGCAAACGCAGGATTCGAAAGCCCGCTTGCTCAAAGTATTGGCGAACCTGCTCGTCGCCGCGAGGTTGGTGCGGCGTGAGCACAGCGATCGATTTGGCATCGAGGCGGCGCAAGGCGGCGACAGTGGCCGTCGAGCCCATCGAAATACCGACGCCTGCTCGCTGCGCGAGTTCCTGCTGCAATTCGTCTGCCGCTGCGACTCCGCCCCAGAACGCCTCGAGCGCCACGCCCATGATCACGTGCGTCGGTTGACAGGTCATTACCTGATCGATCGCACTGCGCATGCCATCGCGCATCGCTTGTACGTGCTCCATGAACGCTTGTTCGGTAGTGAGCGGGCGCTCTTTGATGCTGATGCGCGCAATGTGGTTGGTGACGCCCACGGGGCGGAGCATTTCCGACTCGGGTTGGCAGGTGGTGTTGGTCGAGGGCACTACGATGGCGATGCGCGCCCGATAGCCGAGTTGATCCGTCATGGTGATTTGGTGCTGCCGCCGTCGATGGTGAGCGAGGTACCGGTGAGGTGCGCTGCGGCTGGCGAGGCGAGAAAAGCCACATGAGTGGCGATTTCTTCGGCCGTCGCGAGGCGTCGCAAGGCGGTCTTTGCCGAAAATTTGCTCTCTGCTTCGGCAACGCTGCAGCCTTCGCGAGCGGCTGCTGCCTGCATCAAGGTATTCCAGCGCGATGAGCGCACGGGCCCAGGGTTCACGGCGTTGATCGCGACGCCGTGGGGACCGAGCTCTTCCGCAAGTCCGCGGACGATCGCCAGTAACGCTGCGTTGGCCGCCGCGCCGGGCAACATCCGTGGCTCAGGCTGGCGCGCAGAATTGCCGACCACCAACACAATGCGGCCGCTACGCTGTTTGACCATGCGCGGTGTGACTGCCCGCAACGCACGGATCGTGCCGAATAGTTTGATCTCGAGGTTGCTGCGCCAGGCCGCATCGTCGATTTCCCAGAACACGCCGCCTTGCGCAGCGCCCGCTGCGCTGATGAAGACATCGAGGCCACCGAGTACCCGCTCGGCGTGTTCGATCGCGCGATCGGTGGAGTTCGCCTCGGCAAGATCGCACTCAATCGTCGCGTGAGTGGCTGTGCCGGCAAGCTCGCGAGCAAGCTTGTCGAGGGCTTCGCGGCTACGCCCAAGCAAGGCAAGGGTAGCGTCCTCGTCTGCAAGTTGCTTCGCAATGGCACGACCCAAGACACCGTTGGCGCCACAGAGTACGACACGCTGTCCTGCCAGGCCGAGATTCATGGGTCAGCCGCGGCTGCGCGCGAGCGCGGCGCCGGCGCCGAGTGCGCGCAGTTTGCCGCGGGCCAATTCGGCCGAGAGCGGTGCCATACCGCAGTTGGTGCAGGGCAGCAGTCGCGATTTTTCGACATGCCGCGTCGCCTCGAGAATGTTGTGCGCGACTTCCTCGGCACTCTCGAGCTTGCCGGGCAACACCTCGATTGCGCCGACCAGCAATTCTTTCTCAGGCAGCAGCCGCAACACTTCGTGGGGTACCCGAGAGCCGGCGAATTCCAGCGATACCTGCTGGACGCTGCTGGCATTGATCCATGGAAAAATCCGCTCGTATTGGCGCCACTGATCGCCGAGTGATTCCTTCCAGCGGATATTGGCTTCGATGCCGTAGCCGTAGCAGATGTGCACGGCCGTCGTCACCGACAAGCCCTGTAGCGCCCGCTCGAGCGCCGGCAATCCCCAGTCGCGCACCTCGTCGATGAATACATTGAACGCCGGTTCATCGAACTGGATGACATCGGCTCCGGCAGCAACCAATTCTTTGGCTTCGGCATTCAACAGTTCGGCAAAGCGCATGGCCATATCTTCGCGCCGGCCGTAGTAGCCGTCGGCGAGGGTGTCGCAAATGGTCATCGGGCCGGGCAGTGTGACTTTGAGCCGGCGCGTGGTTTGTGCACGCATGAAGGCGGCGTCGGCGGCGTGGATGGCCTTGGGTCGTGCAAGCGGTCCGGTGACCGTGGGTACATCGGCCTCGTAGCGATTGTTGCGGATACCCATCCGCGTTTTGCGATTCCAATCAATGCCCTCGAGTTGCGCGAGGAAGCCGTGGACGAAGTGGATGCGGAACTGCTCGCCGTCACCGACGATGTCGATTCCGGCCGCCTCTTGCTCGCGCAGCCATTCGAGCGCAGCGCGCTCTTTGCCGTCTTGCAGGGCTTGGCAGTCAAGACGCCAGGTGGGCCAAAGTCTTTCGGGTTCAGCGAGCCAGTCAGGTTTGGGCAGGCTGCCTACGGTGGTAGTTTCGAACACCGTGGAATCTTAACCACGGAAGCCGTACGCCCGGGTCGGGGGTGACGGCATGCTCACCTAGTGGAGTGGTCAGCTCGGAGTCGTCCGGGGTGGAGCGAATCTGGCGATCCGCCCCACCCGGAACATCCTTGGACGGGTGTATCCCTACATCCGGACTTCCCTGTCCGGGACGGCACCCCGGACAGGGCGCCGAGTCCATCGAAAACGTTGCCTTAGTTCGGCAGCAGCACGCTGTCGACCGCAACTACGACGCCGTTGGTGGCGTTGAAGTCACCGGTCACGCGGGCGCCATCGACGCGCAGGCGACCACGAACGAGTTCGAAGTTCACGTCTTCACCGGCGACCGTCTTGGCGCTGCGAGTGCGCTTCATGTCGTCGGTCTCGAGCGCCTTGCCCGGGACGACGTGGTTGGTGAGCAACTTGACCAGCTGGTCCTTGTTCTCAGGACGCAGCAGCGCCTCGAGTTGAGCCGGCGGCAGCTTGGCGAAGGCTTCGTCGGTCGGCGCGAAGATCGTGACCGGACCGTTGCCGGTCAAGGCGTCTTGCAAGCCGGCGACCTCAATGGCCTTGGCGAGAGTGGTGAAGTTGCCCTTCTCTTTGGCAATATCGAGAACGTTGGTTGTTCCGCTGGCTTGAGCGGCAACAGCAGCGAGACCCAGGAGGGCAGCGGCGACAGTGGCCTTGGCGTTGATATAATTCATGACAGTACTCCGTATGTTTTGGCTTGAGGCGTACCGCGATCCTGCGTACGCAATCTTTCGACGAGCGAGATAGTGACAGCCGACCGCCGTTCTGTCAAGATGTTGTACAACCAAAGGCTGGACAGAAGCTGAACAAACCATGAACAGGCTTGCGATCACATCGGCAGCTGGGCAATTCACGATCAAGGCGGTGGCGCAGGCGACCGGCCTTTCGGTCGAGACCCTGCGTGCGTGGGAGCGCCGATATGAAGTGGTAACGCCCCAGCGGGATTCCGCCGGTCGGCGGACCTATTCGGCGGCGGACGTCGCGCGGCTGCGCTTGTTGCGGTCCGCAACCGAGCTGGGCCATACCATCAGCCGCCTCGCGAGGCTCGGCGAGGATGATCTCGCCAAACTGGTGGCCGATTCCGGTGGTCAGGCCCGGCCGGGACCGAGCCGCGGGCAGTCGTACGTAGAGCGCGCCATCGATGCGACTGAGCATTCCGATCCCTCGGGCGTCGAAGAGGTGCTGACCTCGGCCGTTGCGTTGCTGCCGCCTAACGAAGTGGTCAACACCGTGCTCGTCCCGCTGGTCCGCGAGGTCGGCGAGCGTTGGCATCGGGGTGATGTCTCGATCGCTCAAGAGCATATGGTTACTGACATCGTCCGTCGGCTTATCATTAGCGTTTCGCGCGGCTATTTGCGCTCTGATAACGGCCCGTGCCTCGTGCTCGCCACCCTGTCTGGCGAGCGCCATGAGCTCGGCATTTTGATGTGCAGCTGGCTCGCGGCGACGCGTCGGTTCCGCACTCACTACTTGGGGGTGGATGTGCCACCCATCGAAATCGCCCGCTTCGCTCTCGAGGTCGATGCCCCTGTCGTGCTGGTATCGCTCGTCATGCCGGAAAACGAAGTCCCCGTCCTTGAGCAATTGCGCCAACTTGCCGAGTATCTCAGCGGTCGTTGCGAGGTGTGGATCGGCGGCATGGCGGCCCGTATGGTGTCGGTCGAGGAACTACCCACCGGTTGTTTATTACTGCCCACCGGCTACGATTTTGAGCAGCGCCTGGACCTGCTCGCTGCGCGGCACTTTTCCTAAAGGGCGGTCGGTACAGTCACAGAAACCGATGGTCATTTTTTGTTAAGAGCCTTGTTTTTAGCGTTGGAAAGCGTTTAAAAGCGAAGGATGAGTAGTCAGAGTGTGGCGAAAAGGGCAATCGTGGCGCTGTTGTGCGCTCTTACAGCAGTGCTCGGGGCCTGCGGTGGAGGGGGCTCTTCGAGCGTGGCCTCGCCGCCAACAGCAATGGCGCCACCAATCAGCAAAGTCGAAGCCTTTCGGTTTTTGAATCAAGCGACCTTCGGTGCCACCGAAGTCGAGGCTAACCGACTGATTGCGCTTGGCGACTCCAACAACGCCTACTCGCGGTGGATTGATCAGCAGATCGGTCGCGAGGCCACTCTGCTATTGCCAGCAGTCGAGGCAGCATACCCTGATCCGATTCCAGTGAACTTCAATATTGCGTCGCTAAATGGCGATCGCCTCTCGCAATGGTTCACCAACACGCTGCGCGGGGAGGACCAACTTCGCCAACGCGTCGGCTTCGCGCTCTCCGAAATCTTTGTCGTATCGCAGGTGGGTGCACTGCAAAACCTGCCGAATGCCACCGCCGATTTTCACGACATACTGGTACGTGGTGCTTTCGGTGATTTCCGTGTTCTGCTTGAGAATGTCACGCTACATCCGGCAATGGGTGTGTATCTATCGATGCTCGGAAATCAACGTGCAGTGGCCAATACCAATCTTCGGCCTGATGAAAATTATTCGCGCGAGATGATGCAGTTGTTCAGCATCGGTCTGGTGCAGCTCAATGTCGACGGTACGGTACGTAACGATGCAAGTGGGCAACCCATGGCGAGCTTCAATCAAGAGGTCACCGAGGGATTTGCGAGGGTCTTCACAGGATGGAAGTGGGAATGCCCGACGACCTTGCCCGCTTGTACTTTTGCGACGACGCGTCCGCAGCTCGCACCCGTAGCGGGTTACAATCAGGTCCGCCCGATGCGTCTGTACCCCGACTTTCACGAAACGGGTACGAAGCTGGTTCTCAACTATCCGGGCGTCACGTTGCCCAACGCGACCATCCAGGCAGGTCAATCCGGCGCGCAAGATCTCAAGGATGCGCTCGATAACGTTTTCAATCATCCAAATGTTGGACCATTTATTTCCAAACAACTCATTCAGCGCTTGGTAACCAGCAATCCGTCGCCTGCTTACGTGCAGCGCGTCGCCGAAAAATTCAACAACGATGGCGCGGGTCGTCGAGGTAATCTGGAAGCCGTTGTCAAGACGATCCTTCTAGACCCCGATGCGCGAAATCCCGCGAGTGGCACAGCTACTGCGAGCGCTGGCAAGCTCAAAGAGCCGCTGCTGCGTCTCACGCAATTTTGGCGCGCCTACGAGGCTACCTCGCGATCAGGACGCTTAGGAGTTGCCGCGAACTTTTCGGGTGGCGCGAGTGCGGTCTTTGGTCAGGCGCAAGGCAGCTCGCCCTCGGTGTTCAATTTCTTCAGTCCTTTTTATGCACCGCCAGGTGAGATTTCCGACTCCGGCCGTGTGTCGCCCGAAATGCAGATTGCCACGGAATATGTGAATACGCAGATCGCGAACTTCTTCTGGACGCAAGCTGTATCTCGTACACACGCAGCGACTAATCTTGCAGCCGATATTATGTATATTAATACGACCGAGGAGCTCGCGGTCGCCAACGATAGCGAGGCGCTCATTAACCGTGTCGCTGAACGACTATTAGGCGAATCGGGGCAAATCTCGGCTACGCTGAAGGCTCAGGCTAAAGCGCAGATCGAACGAACCGTCGTGCCGGCGACCAACCCCAATTCAGCGCTGGCGACTCGGACAGCGGATGCCATTTTCCTTGTGGCGACTTCGCCCGAATTCGTGCTGCAACGCTGAGCTGAGGAGGTCTGTATGAATCGTCTCCGACGCAAGTTCCTCAGGGCTGCCGCTGCGGGTGGTGTCGCCTATGCCTTCGGACGTACTGCCGGCACGGTGTATGCGCAGATGACGGGCACAGGTGGGTTCGCTGACTATAAGGCACTCGTTTGTCTGTTCATGTTCGGTGGCAACGATTCCTGGAACATGGTTGTTCCATCGAGCACGGCCGAGTACAACGCCTATTCACGGTCGCGTGGTGGCGGTACGACCTCAAGTCTTGCCGTAGATCGTACCTCACTACTACCGATTACTCTGCCGGGTCAGGTGGCGGGAGATCTCTCTTATGGCTTTCATCCGAGCATGATCGGCGCGC
>VGUP01000029.1 GCA_016874175.1 Gammaproteobacteria bacterium
GGCCGCGCCCGTCGTTTATGTACTCGAGCGACGCAGCGCGGTCGATCTTGCAGCGCTCGAAAATCTTTGTGAGCGACATGGCTTGCCGATGCCTGCGGGTCGCATTCTCGGGCGCGGTCGCAGCGCTGTGCGCGCCATGGTGCCTTTGTTGCGTACCCGGGGGGCTCTCGATGCGCGGATCGATCGCCGTCCGCCGCGCGAGCTCGTGCGTCTCATCGAAGCACTCGAGCGTGATCCCACGCTCGATGCACGGCTCGTGCCTGTTGCGGTGTATTGGGGGCGTGCACCGCAAAAAGAACGATCATGGTGGCGCTTGCTGTTCACCGAGAACTGGGTGCTGGCGAGCGGTCTGCGCAAGTTCATGCAAGTGCTGATAAATGGTCGTTTCACCATGATCGAGGTCGGTGAGCCGACGAGTCTGCGCAGCCTGCTGGTGGGCCCGGGCAGTCCGGCAGCGCAAGCGGCCCGCATTGCGCGCGTGCAGCGCGCCAGTTTCAGGCGACAGCGTACGGCACGCATCGGCCCTGATCTCTCGCACCGACGCACCATCCTTGCGCGGGTGCTGAGCACTCGCGCGGTGCGCGCGGCGGTGGCTGCCGAGATGCGCGACAAACATTTGCCGCGGCGCAAAGCGCTGTTCGTGGCGAAAGGCTATGTCGAAGAAATCGCGGCCAACTATTCGCATGTGTTCGTCACGTTCATGGAAGGCTTTCTCGGCAGGCTGTGGAACCGTCTGTATGACGGCGTCACCTTCAGTCACGCCGAGACGCTGCGCAATGTGGCGCGCGATGCCGAAATCGTCTTCGTGCCCTGCCACCGCAGTCACATGGACTACTTGCTGCTGTCCTACGTGATCTACAAGCAGGGCTATGCCGTGCCGCACATCGCCGCCGGCATCAATCTGAATATCTCGCTCGTCGGCCGCCTCCTGCGCAAGGGTGGCGCGTTCTTCCTGCGGCGCAGTTTTGCGGGCAACACGCTCTACACCGCCGTGTTCATGAAATATCTGGCGAC
The DNA here is from genome assembly GCA_016874175.1 of Gammaproteobacteria bacterium. Classification (GTDB taxonomy): domain Bacteria; phylum Pseudomonadota; class Gammaproteobacteria; order Steroidobacterales; family Steroidobacteraceae; genus UBA964. The sequence goes on from VGUP01000029.1 coordinate 1,015, forward strand.
GATCATGGCGCGCGGTCACTCGATCGAGTATTTCGTCGAGGGCGGACGCTCGCGTACCGGGCGACTGCTGCAGCCCAAGACCGGCATGATTTCCATGACGGTGCGCAGTTATCTGCGCGACCCGAAGCGGCCGCTCGTGTTCGTACCCGTTTACTTTGGCTATGAGCGCATCGTCGAGGCCGGTACCTATGTCGGCGAACTATCCGGGCAGGCGAAACGCAAGGAAAGTATCATCGATCTCTTTCGCGCCTTGCGCGTGCTGCGGCAAAAATTCGGTCGTGTCTATGTGAACGTCGGTGAACCGATCGCGCTCGAGACCGTGCTCGAGCGACATGCGGGTGATTGGCGGCAGAGCACGCTCGATGATGAAGGTCGTGCGCCTTGGGTAGCGCCGGTGGTCGATGAGCTCGCGGGCAGCATCATGCAGCGCATCAACGCTGCCGCGGCGATCACGCCAATCAACTTGCTGGCGGTGACGCTGCTCGCGATGCCGCGACAGGCCATGGTCGCAACCGATCTCGCGCGGCAGTGTGATCTCTATCTCGATTTGCTGCGCAAAGCGCCCTACGACTCGCGGGTCACGATCACTGAGCTCGATGGCGCGGCGGTCATTGCCTACGGCGAGAACATGCAGATCTTGCAGCGCCAAGCGCACAAACTGGGTGATCTCGTCCGTATCAGCGATGAGATGGCGGTACTCATGACCTATTTCCGCAACAACGTGCTGCACCTCTTCACGTTGCCATCTTTGCTCGCTTGCGCGTTCATCGCCAATCCCGTGGTGCGTACCGAAGATATCCAGCGTCTCGCGTGGCGCGTCTATCCGTATGTCGCAGCCGAGCTCTTCCTGAAATGGAGTGAAGCCGAGCTTGCGGATGCGGTGGTCAAATATTTGCAGACGCTCGCAGCCTTGGGCGTACTCGAACGCCTTGAGAGCGAAGATGCCTGGCGTCGACCGTCGCCGAGTTCGCCGCAGGCCGTTCAGTTGTCGCTGCTGGCGCAGGCTTCGGTGCAGACCATCGAGCGCTATTACCTTGCCATCGCGACCCTGCTGCATGCGGGCTCGGACGCGCTGACCGCGAAGGCCCTTGCCGAGCGCTGCCAGCTTGCAGCCCAGCGCATCACCATGCTGTACGGCTTCAATTCACCGGAGTTCTCGGACCGGGCCATGTTCGAGCAGTTTGTCGCCTTGTTGCTGCGGCGACGGGTGATCCGCAACGACGACTCTGGCCGGCTGCTCTTCGATGAGGTCTTGATGCGGGTCGCGGCAGATGCCGAGTTCGTGCTCTCGGAGCAAATCCGTCACAGCATCTTGCAAGTCACGCACGCGGCCTGAGATCAGCCAAACACAAACTCAGTCGTCGCCTTGGATGCGGCCGCGTTGGCGCTTGATCGAACCGCGCCGAGTCTTGCCTTCGAGACGGCGAATCTTTGAGGCGCACGTCGGTTTGGTGGCGTGGCGTGGACGCGGTTCGGTGAGCGCGGCGCGCACCAGCATGACCAGCCTCGCCTCGGCCGCGTTGCGGTTTTGCTCTTGACTGCGATGTTCGCGAGCGATGATGAGCACGGCGTCTTCGTCGGTGAGCCGTCGACCCGCGAGCGTCCGCAAACGCGTCTTGGCCGCTTCACCGAGTGCACGCGTACCGGTGAGGTCGAAGCGCAACTGTACCGCCGAGGCGACTTTATTGACGTTCTGACCGCCAGGGCCGCCCGCGCGAATGAACGCGACCGACAGGTCGCTGTCCGGAATCACAACTTTACCGACGCGGATCGGCATCGTAGGGCAAGACGTTACGCGGCATGTCGACGCCCGGATCGAGCACGCGGACTTCTTGTTGCGTGACCGGAATCTTGATGCCGTGTTCCTCGAAGAGTTTCCAGACCTTGCGATTGACGTCGGAGCGCACGTTGTTGACGCCATTCATCGGATCGCGAATCCAGAATCGCGCCTCGAGCTTCATACCGTAATTTTCGAAGGACATCAGTCGCGATACCGGCGCCGGGTCGACGAGAATGCGCGGATGATCGCTGGTCGCTCGAACCAGCAATTCCAGCGCGAGCTCCGGGTCGTCGTCGTAACTGATCATCACGGGTAGACGCAGCCGGACACGTTGATCGGAGTAGCTCCAGTTGATGACGGAGTTAGTGATCAAATTTTGATTTGGTACCAGCGACTCGACGCCGTCGCGATCGCGTACCACGACGTAGCGACCGCGCAGTTCCTGCACCCAACCAAAATTATCGGATGTGGTTCCGGTGTGCTGATGGAAGCTGATGACATCGCCAGGCTTGATCGATTTATCCATCAACAAGACGAAACCGCTGACGAAGTTGCTGGTGATATCGCGGATGCCGAAGCCGAGTGCGAACACCACGGCGCCGGTGAGCACCGTGAGCGAGGTGAGATCCACACCCGCCGAATTTACGCCCAGCAAAATACCGATAGTGATGAGTAGCGAGTAGGCCCCCTTGACGATACCGACTCGGGTGGAAGCCGCAAGGCCCTCGATCGCCATGACGCGGGACTCGATGGCCTTCGCGGCCAGCGTGGTCGCGATGACGAAGCCGCCGACCACGACGATACCGCGCAGCAGCGCCCAAAGACTGAATACCGATTTTCCCGGGATGAGGTCGATGCCATCGAGCATCTGTTCGAGCCAGTCGAAGCCACCAAATAATTGCAGGCCGAGCACGATCCACACGAGGAGCGTCAGTCGACCCTCCCAGCGCGCGACCCAGCTCGTGGCGCCGAGCAATATGCGCAGCAGGAACACGGCGAAGCGCACGGCACCGAGCGCCACAACCAGACGGAAGGTAAGCATCAGGATGCCGTCGGCGGCCCCGGCGATGCGCGTGACCCCAATGGCGAAAGCCGTGAGCACCATGGCCACCAAAAATGGCGCGATGATGATGGCGCCCTCGGACAGGCTGCCGCCGCGCGCGGCGCGGATACGCTGCAAGGGGCTGCGCATCAGCCGATTGACGATCAACGAAACCACCACCGCGACCAAAATCGCGGTCAATTCATTGATGCCGTCGCTGCTCAGCAGCTCGCGCAGCAGCGCTTCTGCAGAATCGCCGTAGTTGTTCATGAGCAGGTTTCTCCGGGCGTAGGGTGCGCGAGCGACGGGGCGGGGTCGATCAGGCGTTCAGGTCTGGAATCCGCTGACTGCTGTAGCGCTCGATTTGATCGCGCAGCATCAGTTTACGTTTTTTGAGTCGCTTCAGTTCGATCTCATCGACATGGATATCCATCGAGAGGCGGCTGATGACTTCATCGAGATCGTGGTGCTCGATGCGCAGCTGGCGCAACTTTTCGACGTTGCGGAAGAGCTCGCGGTCGACTTTGTCTTGTTCTTCCTTGTCGGTCATGCGAGCCGCGCTGCCAAAGGTTCGAGGTCCGCAGGTAGCTTAGCGAAGCGGCCCGGCGGATTCCACGGCACGGCGGGATCATGGAAATCCGACCCAGTCGAGGCTGCGAAACCGTGATTTCTCGCGAGTGTGGCGAGGCGGTCGAGATCACTCGGGCCGATGCCCGCGACCGCCACCTCGATGGCCTCGCCGCCTGCGGCACGAAACTCGCCGAGCAGGCGACGCAGAGCCCCGGCAGAGAACTCGTACCGATGCGGATGCGCGAGCACGACGCGCGCGCCGGCGTCGCGTAGTCGGGCGACGGTCTCGGCGAGCGACGGCCACTCGATCGGCGTGTGACCGGGGCGACCCCGTTTCAGCCAAGTTGCGAAGGCATCGCCGATGTCTTTGGCCTCTCCTGCGGCGACGAGTTCGCGGGCGAGGTGCATGCGCGTCGGCACGGCATTGCGAGCGAGAATCTTTGCTGCCAGGGCCTTGCCCGGCAGCTGCGCTTTGCGCTCGAGACGCGCACCGATTTCGGCGATACGTGCCGCACGTCGCGCGCGAATATCGGCCAGATGTCGAGCGAGCGCGGCATCTTTGAGCGCAAACTCGAGCCCGATCACGTGCAAGGTCTGACCATTCCAGCCACAGGAAACTTCGACGCCCGCCACATGCTTCAAGCCCTGCTCGGCGCAGGCGGCACGCGCCTCGAGACAGCCCTGCAGGGTGTCGTGATCGGTCAATGCCGCGTGCGTCACGCCGCGGCGCGCGCAAAGTTCGATCACTGCTGCCGGCGACAGCACGCCATCGGAATGGTGGCTGTGCAGGTGCAGGTCGGCGACAGGGGGCGCACTCATCATCGGTACCCTCATCATCGGTATGATAAACCCATGTCACTTGCCGCCCATCAGACGCCCTCCTGGGAGCAGATCGATACTGTGCTGCTCGACCTCGACGGCACCTTGCTCGATCTCGCCTTCGACAACTTCATCTGGCTCGCGAGGGTTGCCGAAATCTATGCCGAGAAGCATGGGCTCTCGCTCGCCGAGACGCATGCTGAACTCGCGCCGCGCTTTCAGCGGGTACAGGGTACCCTCGAGTGGTATTCTATCGAGTATTGGAGCGCAGAGCTCGGCATCGACATCGCGCGTGTGCATCGTGAAGAGGTACACCGCGTGGCCTGGTTGCCGGGTGCTCGCGGTTTTCTCGAGCGGGTGCGCGAGCGCGGCAAGCGCCTGGTACTGATGACCAACTCGCACCCCACTATTCTCGAGATCAAAAATGAACGCACGGGCGTGCTCGGTTACCTCGATGCCGCCTACACCTCGCATGGTTTTGGCGCGCCCAAAGAAGACCAGCGTTTTTGGCAGGCCGCACGCGCGACCGAAACTTTTGATCCGGCGCACACCATGTTCGTCGATGACAGCAAGGCCGTTTTGCACGCGGCGATCGTGTACGGCATCCGCTGGGTGTATGGCGTGAAGCGGCCCGACAGTTCGCGCGAGCCACATCACCACGAAGAATTTGCTGCGATCGACGGCGTCGCCGATCTCGGCTAGGAGCGTCCGCTCCGCGAGCGTCCGCCACTGCGCGGTCTGCTACCACCACCCGGCCGACCGCCACCGCCGGGCCGCCCACCGCCACCGCCGGGCCGCCCACCACCCCGAAAACCGCCACGATCTTCGTATTTGCGCCGCGGCGGCCAGGTGAGCTCGGGCAGCATGTCGGCCGAAATCGGCTCGTACGGAATCTTGCGACCAATGAATTTTTCGATGTCAGGCAGCCCGACCGCGTATTCCTCGCAGGCGAAGCTGATCGCATCGCCCTCGGCGCCCGCACGGGCGGTACGACCGATGCGGTGCACATAGTCGGCCGAGTCCTGCGGCAGATCAAAATTGAACACGTGACTGACCTCAGGAATGTGCAGCCCGCGTGAGGCGACATCGGTAGCGATCAGCACGGCAAGGTTGCCCGAGTGAAAATCCTGCAAAAAGCGCAGACGCTTTTTTTGCGGCACATCGCCCGAGAGCGCCTGCGCATCGATGCCATTGGCCCGCAGCGTATCTTCGAGTCGTTCAGCCATGCGCTTGGTGTTGACGAACACCATGGTGCGATGCGGATCCATCTTGCACAGCAGGCTGACGAGCAGCGGAATTTTTTCTTCCATCGCCGGGTAATAAATGACCTGGCGAACACGATCAGCCGTGATTTTTTCGGGCTCGATGCGCACCAGCACCGGCTCGTTCATGTGCTCGTAGGCGAGCTCGAGCACGCGCTGTGACAGCGTCGCCGAAAACAACATCGACTGCCGTTGTTCGGGCGGCGGCAGTCGACGCAGCAAATAACGGATGTCGGCGATGAAACCGAGATCGAACATGCGATCGGCTTCATCGAGCACGACCGCTTGCGCTTCGCGCAGTTCGAAGACGTGCTGCTTGTAGTAGTCGATGATGCGGCCTGGTGTACCGATCAATACATCGATGCCACCTTCGAGTTCGCGCCGCTGCTTTTCATAGTCGACACCGCCAAAGACGACTGCGAGACGCAAGCCGGTGTGTTGACCGATGAGCACGGCGTCTTTGTGGATCTGCACGGCGAGTTCGCGTGTCGGCGCGATCACGAGGGCGCGGATCGCGGTGGCCCCGCGAGTGGCGGGCGCCGGCTTGGCCAGCAGGTTCTGGAACAGCGCGACCAGAAATGCGGCGGTTTTGCCGGTGCCGGTCTGCGCTTGTCCGGCGATGTCGCGGCCCGTGAGGGCGGCGGGCAGGGTTTGCGCCTGGATCGGCGTACAGCGGGTGAAGCCGGCCTCGTCGATGCCTTGCATCAGGGGAGCGGCGAGTTCAAGCGCGGAGAAGGTTAGATCGGAAAGATGGGTATCAGTCATTAGGTCGGATGTTGCTCGGTTGCCTTGACACTGCTTGCAAACGTTTGGGGAATTGGCTAAAAAGCACATCCAGAAGGGCGTTCTGCCCACTGTCCTGCGGCACTGCCCCCTCCCAGCCCACCAAGCATTCCTGGTCGATCCAGAGGCAAAACCCAAATTCCAAAGACGGTCTAGTGTAACCGTTTGACGGCCCCTCAGACATGGCGTTCAGCCGCGGGCCCGAAAACCCCTAACTTTCCGACGTTTTTTTCCACAGCCAACAACCACTCCAGCCAGAGGTCCACCCGCGTGAGCAGCCCTCACATCATCAACACCTCAGATGCCACTTTTGCCAACGACGTACTCAAATCCGAAAAGCCTGTGCTGCTCGACTTCTGGGCCGAGTGGTGTGGTCCCTGCAAGATGATCGCCCCGATCCTCGATGAGCTCTCAGGCGTCTACGCCGATCGTGTGCGCATTGCCAAGCTCAACATCGATGAGAACCCGCAGACGCCGCCAAAGTTCGGCATTCGCGGTATCCCGACGCTGATCCTGTTCAAAAACGGCACGGTCGAGGCGCAGAAAGTGGGTGCGGTATCGCGCTCGCAGCTGGCGGCCTTTCTGGACAGTCACCTGTGAGAGGCGGCTATCTAGGCGGCGGGCAGGGCGGCCCGCGACGGCAGGGCAAGGGACCCCGGTACGGCAACCGCGACCAAAATCGCGGCATGCGCAACGGCAACGTCGGTGGCCCGATGCACGACGACATGCCGATGGATCACGCACCCTTCATCGATTCCGGTGAAGACGCCGAGATCATCAGCAAAGAAGAGCTCGCGGCTTCGCGCAACTCGATGAATCTCACCACGCTGAAGGCGATGCCCATCGCCCGGCTGGTCGACATGGCAAGTGCGCTCGGCGTCGAGAACATCGCGCGCTCGCGCAAACAGGACATCATCTTCAGCTTGCTCAAGGCCCATGCACGCAAGGGCGAAGATATCTATGGCGACGGCGTGCTCGAGATTCTGCAGGACGGCTTCGGCTTCTTGCGCTCGGCCGACGGTTCTTATCTCGCCGGCCCCGACGATATCTACATCAGCCCGGCGCAGATTCGACGTTTCAATCTGCGCACCGGCGATACCATCTCGGGGCTGATCCGTCCGCCCAAAGATGGCGAGCGCTACTTTGCGTTGCTCAAGGTCGGCGAGATCAACTTCGACTCGCCCGAGAACGCGCGCAGCAAGGTGCTGTTCGAGAATCTCACGCCGCTGCATCCGACGCGGCGTCTGAAGCTCGAGCGCGGCAACGGTTCCACCGAAGACTTGACCGCTCGTGCGATCGATCTCGTGGCGCCGATCGGCAAGGGTCAGCGTGGTCTCATCGTCTCGCCGCCCAAGGCCGGCAAGACCATGCTGTTGCAGAACATTGCGACGTCGATTACCGCGAATCATCCCGAGGTGTATCTGATCGTGCTGCTCATCGACGAGCGGCCCGAAGAAGTCACCGAGATGCAGCGTACGGTGAAGGGCGAAGTTGTCTCATCCACCTTCGACGAACCTGCAGCGCGTCACGTGCAAGTGGCCGAAATGGTGATCGAGAAGGCGAAGCGACTCGTCGAGCACAAGAAAGACGTGGTCATTCTGCTCGACTCGATCACGCGTCTCGCGCGCGCCTACAACACCGTGGTGCCGAGCTCGGGCAAGGTGCTCACGGGCGGTGTCGACGCCAATGCCTTGCAGCGACCGAAGCGTTTCTTTGGTGCCGCACGCAATATCGAGGAAGGTGGATCTTTGACCATCCTCGCCACGGCGCTGATCGACACCGGTTCGAAGATGGACGATGTCATCTACGAGGAGTTCAAGGGCACCGGCAACAGTGAAATCCACCTTGATCGTCGCATTGCCGAGAAGCGTGTCTTCCCGTCGATCAACATCAACCGTTCAGGCACCCGCAAGGAAGAGCTTATCACCGACCCGAGCGAGCTCGCCAAGATGTGGATTTTGCGCAAGTTGCTGCATCCGATGGACGAGCTGGCGGCGATCGAATTCCTGCTCGACAAGATGAAGGATACGAAGACGAATTCGGATTTCTTCGAGGCCATGAAGCGCTGACGCCGACTCGGGCGCCAGCCCGAGATCAGCGTCGTTGCTCGCGGTGAATGGCGCGATAGCCGATATCGCGCCGACACTGCATGCCGGCGAAGTCGATCCGGTCGACCAGCGCGTAAGCGGCGTTCTGCGCTGCGCTCACGCTGTCGCCAAGTCCCACCGCGCATAGAACGCGGCCGCCGTGGGTGACGATATGGTCGTGGTGCTGCGTGGTGCCGGCATGGAAGACCTTGCCGGGTAATTTTGCGGCGGCGTCGAGGCCGCGAATTTCATCGCTTTTGCGCACGGTATCCGGATAACCGGCAGCCGCGAGCACCACCCCGAGCGCCGCCCGTGGATCCCACTCCATGCTCACCTCATCGAGGCGACCATCCAAGGCCGCCTCACAGAGCACGGTCAGATCGGAGCGCAGACGCGACAGGATCGGCTGTGTTTCGGGATCACCGAAGCGGCAGTTGAACTCGAGCACGGTGGGTGTGCCATCGGGAGCGATCATGATCCCGGCATACAAAAAACCGGTATAGGGCATGCCGTCGGCCGCCAGACCGCGAATGGTGGGCTCGATGACCTCACGCATGATACGCGCGTGCATCTCGGCTGTGACGACGGGCGCCGGTGAATACGCGCCCATGCCGCCGGTGTTGGGGCCGGTATCGCCATCGCCGATGCGCTTGTGATCCTGCGACGTGGCGAACGGTAGCACATGCACGCCGTCAGCCATGACGATGAAGCTTACTTCCTCGCCCGGCAGGAATTTTTCGATGACGACTTCTACGCCGGCATCGCCAAACTGCCCAGCGAACATCGCTTGTGCGGTCGCGATCGCTTCTTCGGTACTGTCGACGATGATCACGCCCTTGCCGGCGGCCAGGCCGCTCGCCTTGACCACGATGGGGCTGCGCTGTCGGCGTACCCAGTCGGGATCGAAGTTGTCGCGGGTGAAGGTGGCGTAGGCGGCGGTCGGAATGCCGTGTCGACGCAAGAATTCTTTGGTGAAAGCTTTCGAGCCCTCGAGCTGCGCGGCTGCCTGTCGCGGCCCGAAGCACCGCAGTCCCGCGGCTGCGAAGGCATCGACCACGCCGAGTACGAGCGGGGCTTCGGGTCCGATGATGGTGAGATCGACGCGCTCGCGGCGGGCGAGGGCGACCAGACCCGCAACATCTTCGGCGGCAACGGCCACGTTACGTACCTTCAGCTCGCTGGCCGTGCCGGCGTTGCCCGGCGCCACCAAAACTTCGGTGACTCGGGGCGAGGCAGCGCATTTCCAGGCGAGCGCGTGCTCGCGCCCGCCGCCGCCGACGATGAGAACTTTGATCATGACGTGGGACCTGGGATGAATGAGAGTCTGCGGCTCAGTGTCGGAAGTGGCGCATACCGGTAAATACCATCGTCATGCCGTGCTCATCGGCTGCTTTGATGACTTCGGTATCACGCAGGCTGCCACCCGGTTGGATGACCGCCGCAACACCATATTCGGCGGCGACATCGACGCCATCGCGAAACGGGAAGAAAGCATCCGAGGCCATCACCGAACCGCGCACTTCGAGTTTCTCGTCGCTGGCTTTCATGGCCGCAACGCGGCTCGAGTACACGCGACTCATCTGACCCGCGCCGATGCCGACCGTGGCGAGATCGCGGGCATAGACGATGGCGTTGGATTTGACGAACTTGCAGACCTGCCAGGCAAAGAGCAAATCGTCGAGTTGCCGTGCGGTCGGCTGCCGAGCGGTGACCACGCGCAGATCTTCGCGGCGCACCATGCCGAGATCGCGACTTTGTGCCAGCAGACCACCGGAGACGCTGCGATATTCGAGCTCGGCACCATGGTCGGGCGGCAGGTCGCCGAGTTCGAGCACACGAACGTTGGGCTTGGTGGCGAGCACGGCGAGTGCATCGGCCGCAATCTTTGGTGCGGCCAGCACCTCGACGAATTGACGGCCGAGGAGGGTGCTTGCGGTGGCCGCATCGAGCGGCCGATTGAAGGCGATGATGCCGCCAAAGGCCGAAGTGGGGTCGGTTTTGTAAGCCGATTCATAGGCCGCATGGAGGTTCGCCGCAGTCGCTACGCCACACGGATTGGCGTGCTTGACGATCACGCAGGCCGGCGCCGCAAATCGCCGTACGCATTCGATGGCGGTATCGGCATCGGCAATATTGTTAAACGATAATTCTTTGCCCTGCAGTATCTTGGCGTTGGCCACCGAAGGGCCGCGCGACGTCACATCGCGATAGAAGGCCGCACTCTGGTGCGGATTTTCGCCGTAGCGCAGGTCTTGCGCCTTCTCGAACACCAGCGGCAGCGACTTCGGGAACTCATCGCCAGGCGCAGGATTGCGCGACTGCAGATAGTTCACCACCATGGTATCATAGCGAGCGGTGTGCGCAAAAGCTTTTGCCGCGAGCCAGGCACGCAGCGCGGGCGTGGTCGCGCCTTCGCGATTTTCGATTTCGGCGAGCACGGTACCGTAATCCTGCGGATCGACGACCACGGTCACCGCATCATGATTTTTGGCGGCGGCGCGCACCATCGCCGGCCCACCGATGTCGATGTTCTCGATGGCTTCCGCGTAGGTACAGGCGGGACGCGCCACCGTTTCGGCAAATGGATAAAGATTGACGATCAGCAGATCGATACGCTCGATGCCATGCAGCGCCATCACGCTTTCATCGACGCCGCGACGACCGAGTAGTCCACCGTGAATGCGTGGATGCAAAGTTTTGACGCGGCCGTCCATGATCTCGGGGAAGCCGGTGTGCTGCGAGACTTCTTTGACCGTGATGCCCTGTTCGGCGAGCAGTCGGGCGGTGCCGCCTGTCGAGAGAATCTCTACCTTGCGTGCGAGCAGCGCACGTGCGAGGTCGATGACGCCCGTCTTGTCCGAGACCGAAATCAGGGCGCGACGTACGACGACAGGCATGAGCACTTACTCCGGAGTGAGACCGAGCTCGCGCAGCTTGCGGCGCAGCGTGGCGCGATTGATGCCAAGGATTTCGGCGGCGCGGGATTGATTGCCATGGGCGTGACGCAGCACCACGCGCAGCAAAGGTTCTTCGACCTCGCGCAACACGAGTTCATAGAGCCCGGAGGGCTGATGGCCGTTGAGGTGGCTGAGGTAGTCCTCGAAGGCGCGTTCGGCGTGACCGCGCAAGGGCAGATCCAGTTTGCCGTCGCTGTTGTCCGCTCCATCACCCGACATGATCTAGTCCTCGATCAACGCACCGATCAATGCACCGCCGCCCAGGCACCAAAAAATTTCGCGGCACACGCGTACTGGGTCGACGTCGACGACGCCGCCATCAGCAGGGCGCGCGCGTCGGACGTCCTGTCGAGTAGTCGTGCATACCAGCCAAGATGTTTGCGTGCGATTCGCAGTCCGGACTCTTCGCCGTGGAAGGCGTAGATGGCCTGCAAATGCGCCAGAACTATATCACGCCGCTCCGCCGCCGAGAGTGCAGCGGGCACAACCCCGCGCGCGAGCAAGCCATTAAGGTCACGGAAAATCCACGGTGCGCCATGGGCCCCGCGGCCCACCATGACACCCGCTGCGCCCGTGTAGCTCAACACCTGTCGCGCTTTGTCTGCACCGTCAATATCGCCGTTGGCCAGCACTGGGATACGCACTGTTGCGCGAATGGCACGGATGGTGTCGTACTCGGCCTCGCCCTCATAGAAATCGGCGCGTGTCCGCCCGTGGATGGCGAGTGCGGCGATGCCACTTTGTTCGGCGATCTGCGCCACGCGAACGCCGTTGCGATGCTCGCGATCCCAGCCCGTGCGGGTTTTGAGGGTGACGGGTACGCCGCTGCCGGTCGCAGCGACCGCGGTGACGACGGTTTCCAGAATGCGCGCTACCAAGGGTTCATCCTGCAGCAGCGCCGAGCCACAAAGTTTGTTGCAGACTTTTTTGGCCGGGCAGCCCATGTTGATGTCGATGATTTGAGCGCCGAGGTCGACGTTGCGTCGCGCGGCCTCGGCCAGGGCTTGCGGGTCGGCGCCCGCGAGCTGCACCACGCGCGGCTCGGGTTCACCCTCATGATTCATGCGCTGCCGCGACTTGCGTGAATTCCACAGCCGGGTGTCGGCGGTGATCATCTCCGAGGCGGCCAGCGCTGCGCCTTGCTGGCGCGCCAGAATTCGGAACGGTCGATCGGTCACGCCTGCCATGGGGGCGAGCACTGCGGGCGCCACGATTTGCCAAGGTCCGATACGAAAGCCCGTGCGGTCCGTCGTCTCGATCGCAGGCGTATTCATTGGCGTGTTCAGCGGCGTGTTCATTGGGCTTTGCGCCCCACGAGACAGCTCCAGCCGTCGAGCGAGCGCCAGCGCTGCAAGGCGAGCATCGGCGCATAAGCGGTGATGACCTCATCGGCCTGCTCATCGAGCAGACCGGCGAGTACCAACTCGCCGCCGGGTGCCAGCAGCTGACCAAGAATGGGCGCGAGCTCGCAGAGCGGCCCAGAGAGAATATTCGCTAGCACCAAATCGGCCTCGCCCTGCGCCGTTACCCGACTGGCGAGCGTGGCGGCTGCGGCAAAAGTCTCGATGCGATCGACGACGCCGTTGTCGAGCGCGTTGTCGTGTGTGGCGGTAAGCGCTTGCGGATCGATATCGTGCACCAAGGCGTGGGCCTGCGGCCAAAGTTTGAGTGCGGCGATCGCCAGCACACCCGAGCCGCAGCCGTAATCCACCACACGCGTGCTCGTTGCCTGGCCGCCCGCGACCAGGCGACCACCCGCGTGACGCTGGTCGAGAAATTCCAGGCAGAGTCGGGTGGTCGGATGGGTGCCGGTGCCGAACGCCAGCCCTGGATCGAGCGCGACCACGATTGCGTCCTGCGCATCGACGGTCGCGTGCGAGGGGCAGATCCAAAGATTGGTACCGAAGCGCAGCGGCTTAAAATCTTTGAGCCATTCGCGTTCCCAGACACGATCGGCAATTTCTTCGACCTGCAGAGCCGTGCGGCTGCAGCCGATGCTGGCGGTCAGCGCGACGAGCGTGTCCTCAGTGACGGCATCGGCGGGGAAGAGGGCTTGCAGCCGCGTCGCCGGCCACAGCCTGATCTCGCCGGGCTTGGGCTCGAGGATCGCATCGTCACGACGGTCGGTGAGCACTACCGAGTAGGCACCGACCGCAAAGCACGAAGCCTCGACCGCATCCGCGTCTAGCCCGTCGAGGTCCAGGGTCACTGCACGTATGGGAGCGCGCATCGGGGCGCGCGTCACTTCAGGCCGAGCCGACGCTCGAGGTAGTGGATATCCAGCGCGCCTTGCTGGAAGGCGGCATGCGCAAGAATTTCCTGGTGCAGTGCGGCGTTGGTCTTGATACCCTCGATCACCATCTCGGCGAGCGCATTGCGCATGCGGGCGATGGCGGTATCGCGGCTGTCGCCGTAGGCGATCAACTTGGCGACCAAAGAATCGTAGTGCGGCGGTACGGCGTAGCCCGAGTACAGGTGGCTGTCGACGCGGATGCCGGGGCCGCCCGGCGCATGCCATAGACGCACCGGGCCCGGCGAGGGCAGGAAAGTCTTGGCATCTTCCGCGTTGATGCGGCACTCGAGGGCGTGACCGCGCAGCACGATGTGCGATTGCTGCCACGGCAGTTTTTCGCCCGAGGCGATCATCAGCTGCGCCTTGACGAGATCGATGCCGGTGATCAGCTCGGTCACCGGGTGCTCGACCTGGATACGCGTGTTCATTTCAATGAAATAGAACTCGCCATCCTGATACAGAAACTCGAGCGTCCCCGCGCTTCGGTAGCCGACCGCGCGGCAGGCTTCGACGACCCGCTCGCCCATCTTTTGGCGCTGCGCGACGGTGATTCCCGGAGCCGGTGCTTCTTCGATCACTTTTTGATGGCGGCGCTGCATGGAGCAGTCGCGTTCGCCGAGATGGATCACGTTGCCGTGATGGTCGGCAAGCACCTGAAATTCGATGTGCCGCGGCTTCTCGAGGAACTTCTCCATGTAGACCTGATCGTTGCCGAAGGCGGCTTGAGCCTCGGAGCGGGTCACGTTGATGGAGTGGATGAGCGAAGCCGGGTTGTGCACCACGCGCATGCCGCGACCGCCGCCGCCGCCGGAAGCCTTGATGATCACCGGATAGCCGATTTCTTTGGCGATGCACAGATTTTCGTCAACGTCGACGCCCAGCGGTTCGCCCGAGCCGGGCACGCAGGGCACGCCGTGCTGCTTCATGACTTTGATGGCCGACACCTTGTCACCCATCATGCGGATGGTCTCGGCCTTGGGACCGATGAAAACGAAACCGCTTTGCTCCACGCGTTCGGCAAAGTCGGCATTTTCCGAGAGAAAGCCGTAGCCCGGGTGGATGGCGGCGGCGTCCGTGAGCTCCGCCGCCGCGATGATCGAGGGCATGTTGAGATAACTTTTGGCCGAGGCCGGTGGGCCGATGCACACCGACTCGTCGGCGAGCAGCACATGCTTGAGGTTGGCATCGGCCGTCGAGTGCACGGCGACCGTCTTGATGCCAAGTTCGCGGCAGGCGCGCAGCACACGCAACGCGATCTCGCCGCGATTGGCGATGATGACCTTGTCGATCATGCGTGGATGACGCGGCGCAAGCCGTCACCGCTGCGCGCGCTCACTGGATTGTGAACAGCGGTTGACCGAACTCGACCGGATCGCCGTTCTGCACCAGTACCGAAGTGACCTTGCCGGCGCGATCGCTCTCGATCTGGTTCATCATCTTCATCGCTTCGATGATGCACAGCACCTGACCGACCTTCACTTCGTCACCCATTTGCACGAAGGCTTTCGCGCCCGGCGCGGGCGCCGAGTAGTAGGTGCCGACCATCGGTGCCTGCACGAGATGATCCACCGACGGTGGCGGAGCGACTGGGGCGGGGCCTGCGGCCGGCGCTGCCGCCACTGCGGCGGCGACTGCGGGCGGCATCGGCGGTGCGGCGTAAAGGGTCTGGGTGGACGCTACGCCGGTGGTCATGCGGCTGATGCGCACGGATTCCTCACCCTCTTTGATCTCGAGTTCGGCGATTCCCGACTCTTCGAGCAGTTCGATGAGTTTCTTGACCTTGCGAATATCCATGAGCCCTCCCTGCAGGGCTAAAGGGCCGAGAACTGTACCTTATTATTTACAACAAAATGGGTGATATTCGCTCCAGATCGGTACAAAATTCTGAAAAGTCACGACTTTTCGGGGCTCGCGCGTAGCCCATCGAGCCGTTTGATCTCGTCGCGGATGAGCGGTCGGGCGGCCTCGATTGTCAGGGTTCCCGAATTCAACTTCTCGACATGATCGAGGATGAAGGCCGCTTCATCGGCATGAAGTTCGCCAATTTTGACCGCGACGATTCGTCGCTGGGCATCGGCAAAGATGGTGAAGGGGAAGGCCGTGCTGATGCCGAAAAGATCCGCGGCAGCGACGCCGTCTTCTTCGCCGATGAGCAGCGGATAGTCGAGACCGATGTCTTTCGCGTACTTGACCACGTCCTCGCGGAAGTCGACGGCCACGCCCACAACTTCGACCCCCCGAGCGCCGCGCTCGGTGCGCAGCTGGCGCAGCAGCGGGATCTCGCGTCGGCAGGGCGCGCACCAGGTCGCCCAAAAGTTCACGATCAGCAAGGGATGATCGAAGCTCGATAGCGCGCGCGGCGGGCCCTCGAGTGTGGCGAGTGTGAAGTCCGGCAGAACCTCCGGAATCGCTTTCGTGGGTGTCGAGTCGGCGGCGCCACTCGAGTTTGGGGTGGTCGTGGCGGTTGCCGCCACGGAAGTCTTGGGGCCCAAGAGGCTGCGGATCGCGATGAAAGCGATGACGCCCGCGAGGGCGGCGACGAGGATGACCAACTGAGTGGATCTTTTCATAGTGCGGGTGCGGGGCTGCCGCCGGTTCCAAGCGACGCCACGCGGGCGAATTCTTCGGCCTTCATGAAGCCGACCACCCGGGTGGCCTTGTTCTCGATGCCGTCACGACCCCAGAAGGCGATGGTCGGCGGTCCAAAGATTTCGAAGCGTCGCAGCAGCGCTTGATCGGCCTCGTCGTTCGCGGTGACGTCGGCCTTCAGCAGCACCACATTGGCCAGTACGCGTTGCACTTCGGCATCGGTGAAGGTGTAGCGCTCCATTTCTTTGCAAGAGACGCACCAGTCGGCATAGAAATCGAGCATCGCCGGTTGGCCGGCTGCTGCAGCTGCGGCGATCTCGCGATCGAGATCGTCGACCGTCTTGACCAGTCGAAACTCGAGTTGCTTGCTCTCGGTGGCAAATTGCGGGATTGGCGACAACGGGTCCTTGCCGCCCAGTACGACCCCGGCGAGCAGGGCGAGGCCATAGGCGCCGAGTACTACTCCGCCGGCTCGCACCGCCCAGCCCGCCAGAGATTTCGCCTTGACTTCGCGCCACAGCAGCATGGCGCCGGTGAGTGCCGGTACGGCCCAAAGCAGCAGTGCCCAGCGCTCAACGACGAGGCGTGCCAGCATCCATACGGCGACTGCAAGCAGCAGCACCCCAAAGAATTTTTTGACCGTGTCCATCCAGGCGCCGGCCTTCGGCAGCAAGCGACCGGCTGAGGTGCCGATGACGAGCAACGGCGCACCCATGCCGAGGGACATGGCAAAGAGCACGCTGCCGCCGCGCACTACGTCGCCCGTTTGCGCGATTACGGCGAGTACTGCAAAAAGCGGCGGTGCGACGCAGGCGGTGACGATCAGCGCCGAGAGCGCGCCCATCACGGCCACCCCGCCGAAGGTGCCGGCCTGCTGACGGTTGCTGGCATCGGCCAAACGCGTCTGCAATGCCGCCGGCAGCTGAATATTGAACAGGCCGAACATCGACAGTGCGAGCACCACGAACAGCAACGCGAACAGAATGATGATCCACGGTTGCTGGAAGAGCGCTTGAATTTGTTGACCTGCCGCCGCCGCGGCGACGCCGGCGAGCGTATTCATTACCGCCATGCCCATGACATAAGTCAGTGAGAGCGCGAAGGCTCGACCAGTCGTCACCTGGCTGCCTTGACCGGCGATGATTCCGGAGAGGATCGGCACCATCGGCAGCACGCACGGCGTGAAGGCCAGCAGCAAGCCGAGTCCAAAGAATGTGGCGAGCACCAAGGGCAGGCTGCGCGACTTGATGAGACCCGCGAGCCGATCTTGCTCCGAAATAAACGGTGTCAAAGAATTATACATCGAATCGCTACTGCGTGAATTGTTGCTGCTTGCTGCGCTGCGGCCAGCTTCTGGCGAAGCGCCTGAAAAATCGGCGCCGCTCGTTGCCGGAAGCATGATCTTCAGCCGCCGCTTTTCGGGCGGATAGCACAGGCCCTTGTCGGCGCAGCCCTGCAGTCCGACGACAAGCGGCAACTCAAGCGCGGCGCCCGGTGCGCGCGACACCGGAAGCGTGACGCTGACCGACTCGTGATAGACCTGCTGACGACCGAAGAATTCGTCTTCTTTCCATTCGCCGGCGGGGATGTCTGGCGTGCCGAGCGTCGCGGGCGGTGGGTCGGCGGCCGCATCGATCTTGAAGTTCAGGCGATGTTGATAGAGGTAATAGCCCGGAGTGACCAGAAAATCGACTCGCAGCCGATCGGCGGCTTCGGCAAAGACCTCGACCTTGAAGGCCTGATCCGGCGGTAAAAACTCCGACTCGCCGAACTGAGCCTGGCTGGGCAGGGCCGCCAGCGCAAAATAGAGGCCGAGGCAGGTCAGCAGGAACTGCTTCAATTTCATGTGCTTAGGGGCATGGGGGTGGGCTGGCCGAGCAGCATAGCCGGGCCTGCCCTTGAAATGGAACTTTCCGTCGCTATGATTAGCAGCCACGCAGGGAGAGTGCTAACACCTTCCCTGTCACCTTCCAGTCAACCGTTAGTTTTCAGGAGCGAAACATGAAAATTCGTCCGCTTCATGACCGCGTGATCGTGAAGCGCCTGGAGGAGGAACGCACCTCCCCGGGCGGTATCGTCATCCCCGACTCAGCCACCGAAAAGCCCTCGCAGGGCAAAGTCGTTGCCATCGGCAAGGGCAAGATTCTCGAAGACGGCTCGGTCCGTGCGCTCGACGTCAAGGTCGGCGACAAGATCCTCTTCGGCAAGTACAGCGGTACTGAAGTGAAGGTCGATGGCGAAGATCTCCTCGTAATGCGCGAGGAAGACATCATGGCCATCATCGAAGGCAAGTAAGCCGAATTATTTCACCCAAGGAACAATCAAATGGCTGCTAAAGAAGTACGTTTCAGTGATGACGCCCGCCACCGCATGGTGCGCGGCGTCAACATCTTGGCCAATGCGGTCAAGGCGACGCTCGGTCCGAAGGGCCGCAATGCCGTGCTCGAGAAGAGTTTCGGCGCCCCGACGGTTACCAAGGACGGCGTTTCCGTCGCCAAGGAAATCGAGCTGAGGGACAAGTTCGAAAACATGGGCGCGCAGATGGTGAAGGAAGTGGCTTCCAACACCTCGGACGAGGCCGGTGACGGCACCACCACCGCGACCGTGCTCGCGCAGGCGATCATCCGCGAAGGTCTCAAGGCTGTGGCCTCGGGCCGCAACCCGATGGACATCAAGCGCGGCATCGACAAGGCGGTCATCACGGCCACCGAAGAAATCAAGAAGCTCGCCAAGCCCTGCAAGGACAACAAGGCGATCGCGCAAGTCGGCACGATCAGCGCCAACAGCGACGAGTCGATCGGCAAGACCATCGCTCAGGCGATGGAAAAGATC
>VGUP01000030.1 GCA_016874175.1 Gammaproteobacteria bacterium
ATCTGACGCGGCTTGAGGAGCGCTGCAGCCTACGCTGCGATGTGGTCGGGCCGATCTGCGAAACCGGCGATGTACTCGGCCACGATCGACTGTTGCCGCGGAATACTGCCGAAGGGGACGTGCTGTTGATCGCCACCGCCGGCGCCTACGGCGCGTCGATGGCCTCACACTACAACTTGCGCGATCCGGCGATCGAGTTGCTGCTCAGCTGAATGGCTCTGCCGCGCTGAGTGGCTCTGCCGCACTCAGCGGCTCAGCTGCGCGCGGCGTGACGGCGCCGCAGCTCGTTCTCGACGGCGGCGAGTGATAGCCCCCGCGCGCGCAGGGCCACCGTCAGGTGGTAGAGCAAATCCGCGGCCTCGCCAATGAATTCGGTATCGCTGCCGGCCGCAGCGGCGAGTGCGGTTTCCAGACCCTCTTCGCCGACTTTTTGCGCGAGACGCTTGGGGCCTTCGCTGGCGAGTTTGACGGTGTAACTGCCGGGTTCTGCTGCAGTGAGTCGGGCCGTGACGATCGCTTCGAGTTTCGCCAAGAACGGCAGCGCCGGCGCGGCGCGCTCGCGCGGCAGCAGCGCGTCGCCCGCGAAGCAGGTGAGAGTGCCTTGGTGACAGGCGGGACCGTGGGCGCGCACCAGCAACAGCAAGGCATCACGGTCGCAGTCGGTGTGGCAGGTGATCAGCGTCAGCGTGTTGCCGGAGGTTTCGCCTTTCTCCCAGAGCGCCGCTCGACTGCGACTCCAGAACACGGCGCGACCGCGCTGCAAGGTTTGGCGCAGCGCCTCGGGGTTCATCCAGGCGAGCATCAGCACTTCGCCACTGTCGATGTCTTGCGCAATCGCCGGTAACAGTTGCCCGTCTCCAAAAGCTACCTCGGCAAGGTTCGCTAAGGTCACGATCATGGTCGAATCTCCACGCCTGCAGCGCGCAGTGCCGTTTTGAGTTCACGGATCACGATAGCGCCGGAATGAAAAACACTCGCGGCCAGGGCTGCATCGACCTGTGCCGCTTTGAATACGTCAATGAAATGGCTCGCTGCACCCGCGCCGCCCGAGGCCACGATGGGTACCCGACAGGCGGCGCGCATCAGCGCGAGTTGCTCGAGATCGTAGCCGCGACGGACGCCATCACTTGCCATGCAGTTGAGGACGATTTCGCCGGCGCCGCGGTCTTGCACTTCGTTCAGCCACGCCAAGGTCGGGCGCCCCGAGTCACGTGCGCGGTTCGGGTCGCCGGTGTATTGATGCACTTGATAACCCCCGGGGGAGGTTTCGCTGTCGATGCCGACGACGACACATTGACTGCCAAAGCGGCGGGCGAGTGCGTCGATGAGCGACGGGTTTTCGAGCGCGGGGGAATTGACCGAGATTTTTTCGGCACCGGCATTGAGGATGGCTTCGGCATCGGCAACGCTGCGGATGCCGCCCGCGACGCAGAACGGGATGTCGAGTACTCGGGCGACACGAGCGACCCAGCTACGATCGACGCTGCGGCCCTCGGGACTTGCCGTGATGTCATAGAAGACGAGTTCATCGGCGCCGTCGTCGCGATAGCGCGCCGCGAGTTCGAGGATGTCACCAACCACGCGATGATCGCGAAAACGAACGCCTTTGACGACCTGACCCGCACGTACATCGAGACAGGGAATGATGCGGCGCGCGAGCATGATCAGCCACTGACCCACGTTTGCAGTTCGGTAGCGCTCAACATGCCCTCGAGCAATGCTTTACCACTGACCGCCGCGTGCATACCGAGCGCGCGCAGTTCGACGAGGTCGGCGACATTGCGCACGCCGCCGGATGCCTGCCACAAGAGCTGCGGATAGCGCTGCCGGCAGTCGCGATACAACTCGACGTTGGGCCCCTGCATCGCCCCATCGCGATCGATGTCGGTGCACAGCACGTGCCGCAGCCCGGCACTCAAAAAAATATCGACGGCTTGCCACGACGACAGCGCAGAGCCTTGGGTCCAACCCCGGGTTTGCACCATGGGGATGCCCGCTTGCACGCGCACATCGAGCGCCAAGCAAAGGCGCTCGGCGCCATAGCGATTGAGCCAGGCGGACACTGCTTCGGGTTTTTCGATCGCTGCGCTGCCGATGACGGCGCGCGCAACGCCGCCCGCGAGCAGAGCCTCGAGCACTTCCAGAGAGCGGATTCCGCCGCCGACTTGCAGCTTGATTTGACCTGTCGCCGCTAGCTCGAGGATGAAACGGCGATTCGCGAGTGTACCGTCGCGTGCGCCATCGAGGTCGACCAGATGCAGCCAGGGGGCACCTGCGGCGACATAGCGATCGACGAGGCTCAGCGGCTCGACGTCATAACGGGTCTCGCGCGCAAAGTCGCCTTGCAGCAGCCGTACACAACGGCCGCCACGAAGATCGATGGAGGGGATGAGCATCATGGGTGAAGCATCATGCGGCAAGCATCGAGCGATTAGCGCGCATCAGTTAGCGAGTGCCATAAAATTGGCGAGCAGGCGCGCACCCGATTTCCCGGAGCGCTCCGGGTGGAATTGTACGCCACAAAAGTTTTTATGCCGAACCACGGCTGCGTACTGTTCACCATATTCGACGGTAGCGATCACGGAGTTCACCGTCGCCGGCGCGTAGTAGCCATGAACAAAATAAAACCAGTCCTCGTCCGTGAGGCGATGTAACAACGGGTCATCGCGTTTTCGTTGTAGCGTGTTCCAGCCCATGTGCGGGACGGGGCGGCCAGCGGCGGCAGGCATGCGCTCAATGCGGCCTGGCAGCAGACCGAGCCCGGTCGTATTGCCCTCGGCGGAGTGTTCGAACATCAGTTGCATGCCGAGGCAGATGCCGAGCACCGGCGCAGTCAGTGCCCGAATGATCGGTATGAGTGCCCGTTCTTCGAGACGCTGCATGATGGCTACCGCGTTGCCCACGCCAGGCAGCAACACACGCTCAGCGCTCGAGATCACGTTTGCATCGGTGGTCACCCGCGCCGTGACGCCGAGCCGCTCGAGCGCATAACCAAGCGAGGCGAGATTTGCGCCGCCCGAATCGACGACGACGACGTGACCGGCGCTGTTTGCAGCCTGGGGTTGCCTCACAGAATGCCTTTGGTACTCGGCAGGTCCTGCCCCTCGCGGCGTAGTGCCATGCGCAGCGCGCGGCCCACTCCTTTGAAGCAGCACTCGACCTGATGGTGCGTGTTGTCGCCGGTCACGCTCACGTGGATTGCTGCCCCCAGAGAGTGGGCGAGCGAGCGGAAAAAATGCGGCACGAGCTCGGTCGGTAATCCGCCCACCTGATCGCGGCCGAACTTGCCCTCGAAAACGGCGTAGCTCCGCCCCGAGAGGTCGATGGCCACTTGCGCGCGGGCTTCATCCATCGGCAACAAGAAGCCATAGCGACCAATACCGCGCTTGTCACCCAGGGCTTTGCGCAGTGCCTCACCGAGGGCGAGTGCACAGTCTTCGACGGTGTGGTGTTCATCGACTTGCAGATCGCCGTGGCACTCGAGTTGCAGAGCGAATCCGCCGTGTTTGGCAATTTGCTCGAGCATATGATCAAAGAATCCGATGCCGGTCTGCGCGTGGGCCGGGCCCTCGGCGTCGAGGTCGACGCTGACCTTGATCGCCGTCTCCCGCGTCACGCGCTCGATACGCGCCCGACGCGCCAGCAGGTCGGCGACGATGGCTGGCCAGGTTTCGGCGGCGTCACCGTTCAGCGCCAATTTGCAGGCGCGAATTCCCAGATTGCGCGCGAACTGCAAATCGGTTTCGCGATCGCCGACCATCGCGCTCGCGCCAAGATCGACTTGGTGAACCGCGATCCAGCGATCGACGAGGGCGGTCTTGGGCTTGCGACAGTTGCAACCATCGTTCTTGCGATGCGGACAGACAAAGATCTCATCGAACACGATGCCCTGCGAAGCAAAGCTGTCGATGATAAAACACTGTGGCAATTCGAAATCGGATAGCGGGAAAGACTCGGTGCCGAGACCGTCCTGATTGGTCACCATGACGAGGCGATACCCGGCGGTCTGCAATCGTTTGAGCGCGGCAAATACGCCCGGGACAAAGCGGATTTTCTCCAGCCGGTCGACTTGCTCGTCGGCGGGCTCTTCGACGAGTGTGCCGTCACGATCAAGAAAAACTACTTTCATGACGATGCGCTCCTGTTGGCGACCTCGATGACGCGCGTGTTTTGTTCGACCGTGCCCACGGTGATTCGCAGGGCCTGACTGAGGCCACCCTTGCCCGAGAAGTCGCGGACAAGCAATCCCGCATCGCGCAGACGCGAGGCAAGTTGGGCGGCGTCGATGGCCTCGATCAACACGAAGTTGGCATCGCTCGCAAAAACTTCGCGCACCGACGGCGCGCGGGACAAACCTGCGGCGAGACGAGTTCGCTCGCTTGACAAGGACGCGATACGGACGCGAGTCACCTCAAGGACAGCGGGCTGCAGTGCGGCCAAAGCTTCGGTCACGCTGCCCGCAGCGACCGCGTAGGGCGGAATCAACTTGCGCAGTACGTTGATCAGGGCGGGGGCCGCGATGACCGTGCCGATACGCGAGCCGGCAAGACCGTGCGCCTTTGACAACGTACGCAGCACGATGAGATGCGGGTGAAACGCCAGGCGGGTGCACCAAGACGCTGCGGTGGAGAATTCGGCGTAAGCCTCATCGACGACCACCAAAGTACGTCCGCGTGCCGCGGCGAGAATTTGCGCGAGTGACGCGTCGGCCATTCGGTTGCCCGTCGGGTTGTTTGGCGAGCAGAGCCAAACGATTTTTGTACCGTACTCGATAGCCTGCAAAATGCGTGGCACATCGAGAGTGAAATCGGCGCACAAAGGCACCTCGATGACGCGCAGGCCTTGCGCTGCGGCGGCGACGGCGTACATGCCGAAAGTTGGCGGGCAGATGACGGCGGCATCGGCGCCGGTGGTACAAAATGCACGGGTGATGAGATCGATACCCTCGTCGCTACCGCGACCGACGAGTATCGAGTCGGGCTTTACCGCATACAGATCGGCGAGCGCCTGCACGAGTTGCGCAGGCTGTGGTTCCGGATAGCGATTGAGCGGTTGGCTATCGAAGAGCGGTAGCCAGGGAGACTCGTTGGCGTGCAGCCGTTCGAAACGCGGATCCCAATGGGCATGCTCATAAGCGCGCATGGCCAGGATCTCGGGGCGGGCCAAGCGACGGATCAGTTCGGCTGCCTCATCGCTTGCAAAGTATTCGGTATCTGCTCGCGATTCGGTTTCCGCTCGCGGTGTCGACGCGAGGGCCTGCAAACGAATGTCCACGGCCAGCGCGTGGGCATCGAGACCCTCGAGGCCGGCGAGTGTGCTCGCGGTCGGACCCAATTCGGCAAGTCCCTGCGGCGTGAGTTCTTGCACCGTGATTCGGCGCTGAAAATCGGCGACTGACAGTCCGCTGTAGGCCCGCGCAAAGCCGTAGGTTGGCAAGACATGGTTGGTACCGGAGCAGTAGTCGCCCATCGGCTCAGGGCTCCAGGGCCCTATGAAGATCGACCCAGCGGCGGTGATGTGCGCGAGCGACTGCCGCGGTTCCTGCACATGCAAGATCAAGTGTTCGGGTGCGTATTCATTGGCGATCGTGATGGCCGTCGCCACGTCAGGCACTAGCAGAATACGACTACGCGCGAGCGACTGCTGCAGAATGCTGGCGCGACTCAGAGTTTTGCTGAACTCGAGCGCTTGCATCCGCACACGCTCGGCAAGATCGCGCGAAGTCACGAGCAAGATGGCTTGTGATAGCGGGTCGTGCTCAGCCTGCGCGAGCAGATCGGTGGCCACAAAGGCGGCGTCGGCCGCGTCATCGGCAATCACCAGAACTTCGGAAGGCCCCGCCGGCAGATCGAGTGCCGCACCTTGCGGGTCTTGGGCCACCCATTGTTTTGCCGCCGTGACCCAGGCCGAGCCCGGTCCGAATATTTTGTCGACTTTGGGGATGGTTGCCGTGCCATACGCCATGGCGGCGATGGCCTGGGCGCCGCCCACCGCAAAGACTTCTTCGATGCCGCACAGCTGTGCGGTGGCGAGTATCACCGGGTCGATGCGGCCAGCGCGCGTTCCGGGTGAACAAAGAATTCGACGCGGACAACCGGCGAGCGCAGCGGGAACCGCCGACATGATGAGAGCGGAGGGCAGGGGAGCGCTGCCCCCCGGCACGTACAAACCCACCCGCTCGATGGGTCGGGTGATGCGCTCGCAGTAGACTCCGCGCGTAGTTTCGAGACGGAGCGGCGCCGCGAGCTGCGCAGCGTGAAACCGCCGAACGTTATCGATGGCGCGACGCAGTGCAGCCAAGGAGCGTACATCGAGCGCGTCGCCGGCCGCGACGAGCTCTGCAGCGGGTACCTTCAGGTTGACCGGTGCACCGCCGTCGAAGCGCGCGGCGTAATCGAGCACCGCAGCGTCCCCTTCGGTGCGCACCCGGGCGATAGTTGCCCGCACGAGCTCCTGCAACTGCCCACCGTTTTCGGCAGCCGGACGCGCGAGCGCCTCGCGACGGCGCTGCGGATCGAGCGCTGCATAATCGAGAACCGGCAGCATCATGCGAGCATTTTTTCGACGGGCAACACCAGCAGAGCGCTGGCGCCCGCCGCTTTCAGCGCTTCGAGTGTTTCCCAGAACACGTTTTCGCGACACACTGCATGCACTGCCACTTTGTCATTACCGCCCTCCAGCGGAATGATGGTGGGCGACTCGCTGCCGGGCAAAAGTTTACGGATTGCTGGCAGAGCCGAGCGCGGCGCGTGCAGCATGATGTACTTGCTTTCGCGCACCTGTTGCACGCCATCGACACGCATCAACAGGCGCTCGACCCAGTCGGCCTTCGCGGCAGCCAAAGAAAGCGGCGTGCGCACGATGACGGCATGACTTTCGAGCACGATCTCGACCTCGCGCAGGCGATTCGCCACCAAGGTCGAGCCGGTCGACACGAGATCGCAGATGGCATCGGCGCGACCCAGTCGGGGCGCGATTTCCACTGCGCCCGAGAGGGTGACGATTTCCGCCTCGATGCTGTGCTCGGTCAGCCAGCGCGCCAGCACGTAGGGATAGGTGGTGGCGATACGTTTGCCATCGAGGCTGCTCGGGCCGCTCCACCAGGTCGCCTCTTCGGGCACCGCCAAGGCGAGCCGACAACGGCCGAAATCGAGCGTACGTAGGATCTCGAAACGTGCCGTGTGGCCGCGCGCAGCCAGCTCCAGACGCTTTTCTTCGACCACGTTGAGGCCGACGAGCCCCAGATCGCAGACATCTTCTTCGACGAGGTCGGGAATATCGTCATCGCGCACGAACAACAGGTCGAGCGGCATGTTCTCGCCAAAGCCGACGAGCTGATCTTTGCCGCGAGAGAACTTCAGGCCACAACGTCCGAGCAGATCGATCGACTGATCGGTCAGGCGTCCGGACTTTTGCACGGCGAGTTTGAGTCTTGCAGGGTTATCCATGATGAGTCCTCAGCGCTGCGCCGGCGCGGCTAGGCGTGTGCTGCCAATGCGCTTTACCGCGATGCCATAACCACCATTGCCGCTACCGACATAGCGTGCGACGCGTGCAATCGTGGTGACGCTGACCCCGGTAATTTTGTGGATTTCCCGATAGGGCAGGCCGCGCTCCAGCCACTCGACCACGGTCCAGCGGTCGGACATCGCCTGCAACTCCGCTGGCGTGCACAGATCGCGAAAGAAAGAGCGGCATTCCTCGACATTGCGCAGGGTGAGGATCGCCTGATAAAGGCTGCGCTCGGCGCGCGCTTCCTGGCGCGGTGAGAGCTGGGCATGGGTTTTCATAGGATGATGTCAGCGTGTTAATGTGTTAACACGTTAATACATAAGTACGAGTGTGGCAAGGCCCCCGGGATTGACGACCGCCGCCCACGTGACCTATCATTCGCGGGCTTATCGAGACCGGCTGAGGGAAAGGCCCGACGACGCCGGGGCAACCGCCAGATTCAACCAATCTGGGCAAGGTGCCAACTCCGCGCGCTCCACCACGGTGGTCGCGTCAGATGAGCGGCTGAAGGTGAGCCATGACTGCGTTTAAAGACACAATTCGTGCGAAAAACCCTCGTCCAGTCGACACGGCTGGCGTCAGTGACGTGCCCGCGGTCCGGCGCGACGGTGTCGTGCACGCGGTAAACCTGCGTGAGGG
Source organism: Gammaproteobacteria bacterium (assembly GCA_016874175.1). Taxonomy (GTDB): domain Bacteria; phylum Pseudomonadota; class Gammaproteobacteria; order Steroidobacterales; family Steroidobacteraceae; genus UBA964. Next base: position 8,152 of record VGUP01000030.1, read on the forward strand.
CATCATCGACATTCCGGGCGGATTGCGCTTGCACCACGGGGCGAGGCTCGAGGCCGCCCGGCTTGGCTGGCGCATGACCGGACCCGCGGCCGCACCCATCGTTGTCGTCCTTGGTGGCATCTCCGGTCACCGCACCGTATTCACGCTCGATCCAGCGCGCATTGGTTGGTGGTCCGAGGTCGTGGGGCCTGATCTTGCGCTACCCACCGACCAACTGCAGATCCTGGCCTTCGACTATCTTGGCGGCAGCGGCGAGACCACCGGACCCAGCAACGGGGAATGGTTCCCCGCGGTCTCGACCTACGATCAGGCGGAGCTGCTGTGGCGTCTGCTCGACCATCTCGGCATTAAAAAATTGCACGCCATCGTCGGCGCATCGTACGGCGGTATGGTCGCCATGGCATTCGCACAACGTTACCGGGAGCGTGTTTCCCGTTTGCTGGTGGTCAGCGCGGCGGATCGCGCACACCCGATGGCGACTGCCTGGCGCAGCTTGCAGCGGCGCATCGTGCGGCTGGGGCTCGATAGCAGCAGGCCCGAGGCGGGCTTGGAGCTTGCGCGCGCACTCGCGATGACCACCTATCGAAGTCCGAACGAATTTGCGGCGCGCTTTTCCGGCGAACCGCATGAGATCGACGGCCGCTTCGTATTTCCGGTCGAAGAATACTTGCTGGCGCGTGGCGAGGACTATGCGAAGCGCTACCAGCCAGACGGTTTTTTGATCCTGTCCGAGTCCATCGATCTGCACCGCATCGACGCCTCGCAGGTGAACGTTCCCGTCACGGCCATCGCGGTACGAGAAGACCAGTTGGTGCCGATCGCCGATATGCGCGCCTTGTGCGCGCGTCTTCCCCAAGCGGAGCTCCTCGAGATGTCATCGATCTATGGTCATGACGCGTTCCTCAAGGAATGCAGACAACTCAAGAATTTATTTGCCGCACCACTGGGTTTGGTCAGCGGCGCCGAGGGCACACCATGAGTAACACCTTTGATCCGCGAACCCAAGCGGTACGCGCAGGGCTCGAGTCCGATCCCACGACCGGTGCAGTCGTACCGCCGCTGCACCTAAGTTCGACCTACGCGTTTCCCGAGTTCGGCGTCAAAGGTCGTTACGACTACTCGCGCTCGGGAAATCCGACTCGCGATCTGCTGGCCAATGCGATCAACGAGCTCGAGGGCGGGCAGGGCACGGTCATCACCGGTTCGGGAATGGGAGCCATCGCGCTCGTCGGGCAGATCTTGCCGCACCACTCGCGAATCATTGCGCCACACGATTGTTATGGCGGTACTTTCCGTTTGCTCTCGGCGTGGCACCGCAGAGGCGACCACCACGTCGAGTTCGTCGATTTCGCCGATGAGTCGGCGGTGGCCGCGGCCTTGGCGCGTCGGGCCGCACTGTGTTGGATCGAAACGCCGAGCAATCCGCTGTTGCGGATCACGGATATCGCAGCGATCGCCGCGCGCGCGCGCAAGGCGGGCGCAAAGTCAGTGATCGACAACACCTTCCTTTCACCCGCGTTGCAAAACCCCCTGGCCTTGGGTGCCGACCTCGTCGTGCATTCGACGACCAAGTATATCAACGGTCATAGCGACGTGGTGGGTGGTGCGGTCGTGGCGGCCACGGCAGAAGATGCGCAGCAGCTGGCCTGGTGGGCCAATGCGCTCGGCATGGCTGGTTCGGCGTTCGACAGTTTTCTCGCCTTGCGTGGCCTGCGTACGCTGCATGCGCGCATCGGCTTACACGAGGCGAACGCCAATGCCCTGGCGCATTGGCTCGTGGGGCAGCGTGGCGTCCGCCGGGTCTATTACCCAGGCCTGGCGAGTCACGTCGGTCACGAGCTCGCGCGCCGCCAACAGCATGGCTTCGGCGCGATGATCAGCATCGAGCTCGAGGGCGGTACGACTGCAGTCAAAGAATTCGTTGGTGCGCTGAAACTGTTCTCGCTGGCCGAATCTTTGGGGGGCGTCGAGAGTCTGATCGCCCACCCGGCCACCATGACGCATGCGGCGATGGATCCCGCGGCGCGGGCGGCCGCAGGACTCGTCGATGGCTTGCTGCGTCTCTCGATCGGCATCGAGGCCGAGCGCGATCTGCGCGAAGATTTGACAGCAGGCCTCGCCGCGCTCGCGTAACGCGCGCGGTCGGTTAAGCGAGCGCCGCCAGAACGGCGTCGCCCATCTGCCGGGTCGATAGCGTCGCTGCGCCACTCGCGGCGATATCGGCCGTGCGCGCACCGCGTGACAGGGCGGTGGCGACCGCCGCCTCGATGGCACGCGCTTCGCTCTCGAGACCCAGCGAGTGACGCAGCAACAGGGCTGCGCTCAGGATGGTGCCGCAGGGGTTGGCGATCCCGCGCCCGGCGATGTCGGGCGCCGACCCGTGGATGGGTTCGTAGAGCCCGCGACGGCCGTCGCCGAGCGCGGCCGATGGCAGCACGCCGAGCGAGCCCGCGAGCATCGCGCCTTCATCGGTCAGGATGTCGCCGAACAGATTTTCGGTGAGGATGACATCGAAATCGCGCGGGCGGCGAATCAGGTGCATCGCCGCCGCATCGACGAACATGTGTTCGATGGTGACGCCCGGAAACTCGGCACGAATCACGCGCTCGCTGACCGTGCGCCAAAGTCGCGAGGTCTCGAGCACGTTCGATTTGTCGACCTGGGTGATTTTGCCGCGCCGCGAGGCGGCCAGTTTGCCGGCCACGCGCGTGATCCGTTCGATCTCCCTCACCGAGTAGGCGCACTCGTCGACGGCGCGATCACCATCGCGCCCTTTGCGACCAAAATAAATACCGCCGGTGAGCTCGCGCACGAAGAGCAGATCGACACCGTCGAGATACTCGGGCTTGATGGGCGAAGCGTCGCGCAAGGCCGGCTGCACGGCAATCGGCCGCAAATTTGCATAGACGCCGAGCTCGGCGCGCAGTCTGAGGAGTGCCGGTTCAGGCCGGACGGGCGCATCGGGGCCCCATTGCGGACCGCCGATGGCCCCGAGCAGCACACCGTCGGCCGCCAAACAGCCTTTGAGTGTGTTTTCCGGCAGGCCGTCGCCGAACGCATCGATGCCCACGCCGCCAAATGGCAAGGCCTCCATTTCAAAGATATGACCAAAACGCAAGGCCACGGCCGCGAGTACCCGCACGCCCTCGGCAATCACCTCGGGACCGATGCCATCACCGCCCAGTACCGCGATACGTCCCTTCATGCGCTGTGTTCCTTCATGAGACGCGCTTCGCCTCGTAGGCTTTGATGGCGGCGTCTTTCGACAACAGGAAGCCGAGTTCATCGACACCATTCATCAGGCAATAGCGGGCAAAAGGATCGATGGGGAAGCTGACGGCGGCGCGCCCGGGAATACGCAGCGTGGCGCTGGCGAGGTCGATCTCGACCTTGGCGCCCGGGTTCGCCAGCAACCAGCCATGCGTCGTCTCGTCGACCACCACCGGCAACAAACCGTTCTTCAGAGAATTATTGCGAAATATATCGGCGATCTCGGTGCTGATCACGGCCTGAAAGCCGTAATCGACCAACGCCCAGGGCGCGTGTTCGCGCGAGGAGCCGCAACCGATGTTGCGCCCGGCAACCAGCACGCGACAGCCGACCGCTTCCGGGCGATTGAGAATGAAATCGGGCTGCGGCTTGCCGTCGGCGTCGTACCGCCAGTCGGCGAACAGCGCTTTACCGAGGCCCTCTTTGGTGGTGGTGGTCAAAAAACGCGCGGGTATCAACTGGTCGGTATCGATGTTGGTCGAGGGCATCACCACGGTGCGCGAGCGGATGGTGACGATGGGCTCGATGACGGCGGTTGTCATGACAGCAGCTCCCGCGGATCAGTCACGCGGCCACGAATGGCCGAGGCGGCGGCGGTCTCCGGGCTCGCCAACAGGGTACGAGCGCCGACGCCTTGGCGACCTTCAAAGTTTCGATTGCTCGTGCTGACGGAATACTGGCCTTTGCCCACCGTATCGCCGTTCATGCCCAAACACATCGAGCACCCGGACTCGCGCCACTCGGCGCCCGCAGCGCGAAACACTTCGTGCAAACCCTCGGCCTCGGCAAGGCGCTTGACCTCCTGCGAGCCTGGCACGACGAGCATGTGCACACCGCTCGCAACCTTGTGGCCGCGCAGCACGCGTGCAGCGGCGCGCAGATCGGACAAGCGGCCGTTGGTGCAACTGCCGACGAACACCACGTTGACGGGCGCATTGCCGATCGGCTCGCCCGGATTGAGACCCATGTATTTCATCGCCGCATCGAACACCGAGTCGCCCTTGCGATCGGGTACATGTCCGCTCACGGCAACAACCATCCCCGGGTTGGTGCCGTAGGTCACCATGGGTTCAAGCGTCGCTGCGTCGATGTGCACCGCCTTGTCGAACGTTGCACCGGGGTCGCTGGGCAGACTGCGCCAACGGGCGAGTGCGGCTTCCCAGGCTGCACCCTTCGGCGTGCGCGGTGTATCCGCGAGGTAGGCGTAAGTGGTCTCATCGGGCGCGATCATCCCGGCACGAGCGCCGGCTTCGATCGACATGTTGCAGACCGTCATGCGCTCGTCCATCGACATGGCACGAATCGCTGCACCACGATATTCGAAGACGTGGCCCGTGCCGCCCGAGACCCCGACCTTGCCGATGATGGCAAGAATCAAATCTTTGGGCGTGACACCCGCAGCCAGACTACCGTCGACTTCGATGGCGAAAGTCTTGGGCTTCTTCTGCAGCAGACATTGGGTGGCTAGTACGTGCCCGACTTCCGTCGTGCCGATGCCGAAGGCGAGGGCACCGAATGCACCGTGGGTCGAGGTATGGCTGTCGCCGCAGACGATCGTTTTGCCGGGCTGGGTGACGCCGAGTTCGGGCCCAATGATATGCACGATACCGCGCCGCGCATCCTGCAGCCCCAGCAACTCGACGCCAAACTCGGCGCAGTTCACTTCGAGCTGGCGGATTTGCTTGGCTGCCGAGTCGATGGTGATCGGCGCGCCGCCGAACACCTGCTCGGTGCGGGTGGGGGTCGCATGATCCATGGTGGCCAGCGTCAGATCCGGGCGCCGCAACCGTAGCCGGCGTTCACGCAGCAAAGAAAACGCCTGTGGTGTCGTCACTTCGTGAGTGAGATGCAGGTCAATGAAAATCACCGCCGGAGTGTCGGCGGTCTCCGGCACGACCTCGTGAGCCGTCCAGACTTTTTCGAACATGGTCTTCGGTGCAGACATCGGTAATCTTTCCTCCGCGAGTCAGGCCGCGTGCGCGCGCTGTGATGACTCGATGCGATTGATCACTTCGAGGAATGCGCGCGTGGCCGACTCGACGATGTCAGTGGTGACGCTCGCGCCGCGATAACTGCGGTCCTGGTAATTGACGTACACCACGGCTTCGCCTTGGGCGTCCTCGCCTTCGGAGAGGCTGCGCAACTCGAATTTTTGCAGTGCAGGCCGCAGCCCGGTGACTTCCTCGATGGCCTTGAACGCGGCATCGACGGGACCATCGCCCGTCGCGCTGCGTTCGGTGCGGGTGCCGTCGCTGTTCTGCAGCGTCACCGTCGCCTTGCCACCGCCATCCACCGAGGAAGTGGTCTGCAGCGAAATCAGCGACCAGGGACCCGCATCGCCACCCTCGGCGCGCAACACCAGCGCTTCGATATCGCCATCGAAGAGCTCTTTCTTTTTGTCGGCGAGCGCCTTGAATTCGTTGAAGACGCGCTCGAACTCTGCTTCCTCGAGCACAAAGCCGAGTTCTTTGATGCGCTCACGCAGGGCGTGACGCCCGCTGTGCTTGCCGAGCACGAGGCTCGAGCGCGAAAGGCCGACATCCTGGGGACGCATGATTTCGTAGGTGCTCGCATGCTTGAGCATGCCGTGCTGATGGATGCCTGACTCGTGCGCGAAGGCGTTCTCGCCGACGACGGCCTTGTTGCGGGGGATGGGCATGCCGGTGATGCTCGACACCAGTCGCGACACGGGGTACAGCCGCTGCGAGTTGATCTGCGTACGCGCGTTGAAGAACGTTTCGCGGGTGCGCATGGCCATCACGACTTCCTCGAGCGAGCAGTTGCCGGCGCGCTCGCCGATACCGTTGATGGTGCATTCGATCTGCCGGGCGCCCGCCACCACCGCCATCAGGCTGTTGGCTACCGCCATGCCGAGATCGTCATGGCAATGCACCGAGAGACGTGCCCGCTCGATGTTCGGCACGTTTTTGCGCAAGTAGCGAAACAGCTCCGCAAACTCGTGCGGCACGGTGTAACCGACGGTATCCGGGATATTCACCGTCGTCGCGCCGGCGTCGATGACCGCCTCGACGACCTGCGCCAAAAATTCCAGTTCGGTTCGCGATGCGTCTTCGGGCGAAAACTCGATGTCCTCGCAATACTCGCGAGCGATCTTCACGCCCTCGACGGCCCGACGAATGATCTCGTCCTTCGCCATGTTGAGCTTGAACTCGCGATGGATCGCGCTGGTCGCCAAAAACACGTGGATGCGCCGATTCGCCGCTGGCGCGACTGCGCTCGCCACCTTGGCGATGTCGTCGCGGTCGCAGCGCGCGAGGCCGCAGATGATGGGACCTTGCACTTCGCGCGCCACCGCGTTCACCGATTCCCAGTCGCCGCGCGAGGCGGCCGGGAAGCCGGCCTCGATGACATCGACACCGAGCTCGGCTAGCGCCTTCGCCACTCGCAGCTTTTCCGGCTGCGTCATGCTGCAGCCCGGCGATTGCTCGCCATCGCGCAGCGTGGTGTCGAAGATCATTATCCGGTCAGCGTTCGAAGTCATGACATCACTCCGTACAAAGAATGTTCAGCGACCCTGATCGAGCCAAGGCATGCGGCCGCGCAGCTCGAAACCCACCTTCTCGATCTGTCTGTTGAGATCGGTCTTGAGCATGCGATCGTACTTTTTGCGACCCGACGCGTTCTCGCGGATCCATTGGCGGGCAAATTTGCCCTGTTGGATTTCCTTGAGGATCTTGCGCATCTCGGTCTTGGTCTTTTTATTGACCACGCGCGGCCCGCGGGTGAGATCGCCGTACTTCGCCGTCTCGGAGATGAACTTGTGCATCTTCCAGATGCCGCCCTCGTGCAGCAGATCGACGATCAGCTTCAACTCGTGCATGCACTCGAAGTAGGCGACTTCCGGCTGATAGCCGGCTTCGACCAGCGTCTCGAAGCCCTTGACCACGAGTTCGGTAGCGCCGCCGCAGAGCACGGCCTGTTCGCCGAACAGGTCGGTTTCGGTTTCTTCGGCGAAGGTGGTCTTCAGCACACCGCCGCGGGTACCGCCGATGCCGTGCGCGTAGGCGAGGGCTTTCTCGAAGCCCTTGCGCGAGGCATCCTGAGACACCGCGAGCAAGCACGGCACGCCGCGTCCCTGCTGGTACTGACGGCGCACGAGATCACCGGGGCCTTTCGGCGCAATCAACACCACGTCCAGATCTTTGCGCGGCTTGATTTGTTTAAAATGAATATTGAAGCCGTGCGCAAACAGCAGCGTTGCGCCCTTTTTCAGGTTGTCGACCACGGACTGGTACAATGCTTTTTGCGCGAGGTCAGGCGCGAGCATGGCAACGAGATCGGCACCCACTACGGCGGCCGCCGGCTCGGCGACGGGCAGACCTTCTTTCTTTGCTTTCTTCCAGCTGTCGCCCTTGCGAACGCCAATGATCACGTCGTAACCACTGTCCTTCAAATTAAGGGCGTGCGCGCGACCCTGGCTGCCGTAGCCGAGTACGCAAATACGCGCCCCACGGAGGGCTTTCTTGTCGACGTCCTTCTGCGAAAACAACTTCATTTGCTGACTCCCTAATTACTCAGCCGATTTGCTCTGACTAAAAAAAAACCCCGCATCGGCCATGGACCGGTGCGGGGTTTGTCGCATCTTTGCTCGCCGCCGAATGCTGGCCCTAGGCTCAGACCCCGACGAGCGACCCGCGCCGGCCACCCTCGAGGGGTAGCGCGAGCTCTAGCGATAGCAGCAGTCCGACGGAGGCCGCCAGCTGGTACGCAAGAGCACTTGCAACGCGTATCATCATGGAATTTCACCACGCGAGCCCCCGCACTGTCAAACCAAGCGCCGTGTCAAACCGTCGGCGCCCCGCTAACATGCGGCCATGTTTCCCGCAGGCCTTGAGCTCGATCAGCTGCTCGCACCGCCCGGTGCCCCCGCCATCCCACTTTGGTTGCTGCGCGAGAGCGATCTCGCTGCGTTCAAGGCTGCGCAACCGACCGCCGTCGGCGCCTGGCTCGAGCAGCATGCCTTCGTGGCCGAGCGGCATCGCGTGCTCGGCATTCCCGGCAGTAGCGGTGAGCTGATTGGCGCCGTCGCCGGTTTGGGCCCGCTCGAGGACTGGTCAAAGCTGTCGCTGTGGCAGGTATCGGGCTTGATCGAGCGCCTCCCAGCCCGCGACTACCTGCTGGCGACGCCACTCGCCGCGGAGCCCGCTGCCCAGTTTCTGCTTGGCTGGTTGTCGGGGGGGTACCGCCTGACTCGGTTCACGTCAGGCGCCGCAGCGCCGAAGACGACTCCGGCAGTCCGTGCTCGTTTGCTGCCGCCCGCAGGCGTCGACACCCAAGCGGTCGTCAACCAAGCAACGGCCTGCGCCTGGGCGCGTGATCTCATCAACGCGCCGGCGAGTGCGCTCGGGCCCGGGGAGCTCGCCGAGGCGGCGCGGGCCCTCGCCGCAGAATTTGCGGCCGAATTCCGTTGCCTGGTCGGCGACGATCTGTTGGCGCAAAACTATCCGCTGGTGCACGCCGTCGGTCGCGCGAGCGCGCAGACACCAAGGCTGATCGATATTCGCTGGGGCGATCCTGCGAAGCCCTTGGTGACCCTGATCGGCAAGGGGGTGTGCTTCGATTCGGGCGGTCTGGATATCAAGCCCGGTGCCGGCATGCTGCTGATGAAAAAAGACATGGGTGGGGCGGCCGTGGCGCTTGGCCTCGCGCGCTGTCTCATGGCTCGGGCCGCGCCGATTCGTCTGCGGGTGCTGATCCCCGCGGTCGAGAACAGCATTGCGGGCGGGGCGTACCGGCCTGGCGACATCCTGCGCTCGCGGCGCGGCATCACCGTCGAAATTGGCAATACCGATGCCGAGGGCCGGCTCATTTTGGCGGACGCGCTCGCCGAGGCGGATAGCGAGCGCCCGGCGTTGTTGCTCGATTTTGCGACCCTCACCGGCGCTGCCCGAGTGGCCTTGGGTCCGGAGCTGCCGGCGGTATTCAGCAACAACGATTCTTTGGCCGCCGATCTGAAGCGCTGCGGCGATCTCGAGGTCGATCCCGTTTGGCCGATGCCGCTGTGGGACTCGTACGACGAGGAGCTCTCGAGTCGCATCGCGGACATCAATAACGTCGCGAGCTCGAGCTTCGCAGGCGCTATCTTTGGCGCGCTTTTTCTGCGCCGGTTTGTGTCGGCGAGTGCCGCTTGGGCGCATTTCGATCTCTATGCGTGGAATGGTCGTGACCGACCCGGTCGCCCGGTGGGCGCCGAGGCGCAGTGCCTGCGGCTTGCCGATCGGCTGATCGCGGAGCGCTTCGGACGCTAAAAATATTTTTTAATCGTTCAGTTTTGCGTGGGTGATGGGCATGACGAAGTCTACAAAGACGAAGGGCAAAATCAAACGTGATGGCGCGGTCGACCCGAGGCGCTATTCACGACTGGTGGTCGATGGTGCGAAGCAAACGCCATCCCGCGCCATGCTGCGCGCCGTGGGCTTCACCGATGCCGATTTTCAGCGCCCGCAGATCGGCATTGCGTCGACCTGGGCTAACCTCACGCCGTGCAACATGCACATCAATACTTTGGCTGCGCAGGCCGAGGCCGGGGCGAACGCCGCAGGCGGCAAGGGCGTGCTGTTCAATACCATCACGGTGTCCGATGGCATCGCGATGGGCTCGCCGGGCATGCGTTACTCGCTGGTGTCGCGCGAAATCATTGCCGACTCCATCGAGACCGTAGTCGGTGCGGAAGGTTTTGATGGTTTCGTGGCGATCGGCGGCTGTGACAAAAACATGCCGGGATGCGCCATGGCCATTGCCAGACTCAATCGTCCCGCGGTCTTTGTATATGGCGGCACGATTCGGCCCGGTGCGCAGCGTCGCGATATCGTTTCCGTGTTCGAGGCGGTGGGCGGGCACGCGGCTGGCAAAGTCAGTGACGCCGAACTGGCGGCGGTGGAACGCACCGCGATCCCGGGCCCGGGCAGCTGTGGCGGCATGTACACCGCCAACACCATGGCGTCAGCGATCGAAGCGCTGGGACTTTCTTTGCCCGACAGTTCTGCGCAAGAGGCCGTGAGCGAGCTCAAGCAAAACGATTGCCGGCGTGCGGGCGAGGCCGTCGTGAAGCTGGTCAAGGCCGGCATCACGCCGTCAAAAATTCTCATCCGCAAGGCCTTCGAAAACGCCATCACCGTGACCATTGCGGTCGGGGGCTCGACCAACGCGGTCTTGCATTTACTGGCGATCGCCCACGCGGCGGGAGTCCGTCTGACGCTCGATGATTTCACGCGCATTGGCAAACGCGTCCCCGTGCTTGCCGACTTGCGACCGAGCGGACGTTACGCCATGTCGGAATTGGTCGCGATCGGCGGCATCCAACCGTTGATGAAACGCTTGCTCGATCGCGGCTTGCTGCACGGTGATTGCTTGACCGTCACCGGTCGCACGCTCGCAGAAAATCTCAAGAACGTGCGCGACTATCCACGGGGTCAAAAAATTGTCTACGACTTCGACGCGCCCATCAAAAAAGACAGTCATCTCGTGGTGATGCGCGGCTCGGTGGCGCCCGAAGGGGCGGTCGCCAAAATCACTGGCAAAGAGGGCTTGTTGTTCTCGGGGCCAACGCGAGTGTTCGACGGCGAAGAGCCAGCCACCAAAGCGATTCTCGCTGGCAAGGTCAGGGCGGGTGATATTGTTGTCATTCGTTATGAGGGACCGCGCGGTGGCCCGGGCATGCGCGAAATGTTGAGCCCCACCGGCGCGATCATGGGTCTCGGCCTTGGCGACAAAGTGGCGCTGATTACCGATGGCCGTTTCTCGGGCGGCAGCCACGGCTTCGTGGTGGGTCATATTTCGCCCGAGGCCATGAACGGCGGGCCGATCGCGCTCATTCGAAACGGCGATCACATCACCATCGACGCGGCAACCCGTCGCATCGATATCGCGGTATCAGCTGCCGAGTTGCGACGTCGCAAAAAAGCTTGGAAAGCGCCCAAACCCTATGCAACTCGGGGTGTGCTTGCAAAGTTCGCGAGTTCAGTCAGCAGCGCCTCGCAAGGCGCGGTGACAGATTGAATGCCGTGACATTTTGATGACATCTATGACTCCTTGAGAGTGCAATCCGGAATAGGGTGGTTGTCAGTATCATCGAGCGCGGTTACACTTGCGGCCGGTCGGGGGATTGGCAACGGACGACGGACACCACGCTCGCCTTCACGGTCGAACGAGGTGCCTCACGGATCAGTACATTCTCCGGATACACTCCGCTGGTGCGGTGGTTCGATGTCCCCATGGGCAGTGAGTACACGTCCGATAGAGTGTTGGGTCCTTGCGGTTTCGCACGCCGAGCGTGTCATGAATCGCGGGGAGAAGGTTGCGGGCGAGCGGATTCCCGGTTAGTTTTCCGGCCCCTTCGCCGCATTGGCTGTCGATCTGCCGCGAGAGTGCATGGCGACGTACGTACAACAGAACCAGTCACGCCGGATGGCGATTTTCGCGCTGGTTGCCGGCCTCCACATACTCGGCGGGTATGCATTGGTCAGCGGTCTTGCGCGCAAATTGGTCGAGGTGGTTGCCCCGCCACTCATCACCG
>VGUP01000031.1 GCA_016874175.1 Gammaproteobacteria bacterium
AGGTGATCAAAGATTGCAGGCGACAAAAGATACCGACCGACCACGGCAAGATTCGACGGCGCGACCGCCGGCTTCGGCTTCTCGACGATGCTGCGCATCCGCGCGGTCTGCCCCGCGGCTTCGACCACGACGATGCCGTATTTATCGGTGTCGCGACGCGGCACGGTCTCGCAACCGATGACACTCGCGCGCTTGGCAGCGTAAACCGCCGCCATTTGCGCCAAACATGGCTGCGCGGCAGCGATCAGATCGTCGGCGAGATGCACGAAGAAGGGTTCGTTGCCGACCGCGGGCCGCGCACACAGTACGGCATGACCGAGGCCGAGCGGTGCCGGCTGCCGGATATAGATGCAGGTCGCGTAGCTCGGCAACACGCTGTGCAACTGCTTGACTAGCTCCGACTTGCCCTGCGATTTGAGCAGGCTCTCGAGTTCGCGGTCGGAGTCGAAGTGATCTTCGATCGCGCGCTTCGAGGCTCCCGTGATGAACACGAGACGGCGCGCGCCCGCCGCCAGCGCTTCTTCGACGGCGTACTGGATCAGCGGCTTGTCGACCACCGGCAGCATTTCTTTGGGGCTCGCCTTGGTCGCCGGCAAAAATCGGGTGCCGCGTCCCGCGACGGGAAATACGGCTGTTTCGATCAGAGGGCGCTTGGCCATCGGCGGCTCCGCTTTGCTGCTCTCAACTCGCGAGGTCTCGGCTCGACAAATCGCGATGTTAAACCAAGCGCCCCGCTACGGTCAGGCGGTACTCACCGCGCGGGCGCGGTGCCCGGCGCGCGAGGAGTTGCCTTGGCGGCAGCCCCAGTGCCGACGGTCAAGCGCGCGCGGTTGGCCGCCAGCGTCTTCGCCCCGATACCCTTGACGAGCGCCAGTTCGTCGACGGATTTGAAGGCGCCGTTGCGCTGCCGGTGCTCGATGATGGCGCGCGCCTTGGCCTCGCCAATGCCGTCCACCGCCCGCGCCAGGGTCGCCGCATCGGCGGTGTTGAGGTTGATGAGAGTGACGGCCGCCTGCGCGCTGCGGGCCGGCTCGGCGGCGGCGCTTACCGGCTCGATGAGCAGGCAACTGAGCAAGGCACACAGCACGAGCGCCGCGAAGCGCCGCAGCTGCCTTGGCAAAGCGCCGAAACAAAAACCAGATCTTTTGCACATGACGAATCCTCCGCGAGTGAATGCTCCGGCGAAATGCCGGCGCGAAGGAAGGCTAGTGGGGATGATGCAGACTGCCCGAGCGCCAAATGTTGCGGGAATGGGCAGTTACGGCGCGCTCAGTCGCGGATGGGCTCCGAGATGCTGTCGTTGACGCGCTCACGCAGACCTTTGCCCGGCTTGAAATGCGGCACGTACTTGCCCGAGAGCGCCACCGCTTCGCCGGTCTTCGGATTACGCCCCTGCCGCGGTGGGCGAAAGTGCAAAGAAAAACTGCCGAAGCCGCGAATCTCGATACGTTCGCCTTCGGCGAGCGCGTCGCTCATGATCTCGAGGATCTGCTTGAGCGCGAGCTCGATATCTTTCGCCGGCAGATGCTTCTGCTTGGCGGTAATGAGTTCGATGAGTTCCGACTTCGTCATCATAGCCCCGTGACGTCGTCAGGAGGGTTGCGGGAACCGAGTCCCCGCAACCCACCCCATGGTCTATGCCAATCAGCCGCGATCACGGTCCGAGTTGATCTGCGCCTTGAGCAATTCGCCGAGGCTGGTGCCCGAGGTCGGGCCACCCTGCTCGGAACGATAGCTCTGCAAGGCTTCGGCTTCCTCGTTGGCTTCCTTCGCCTTGATCGACAGCGAGATCGAGCGTGTCTTGCGATCTACGCCCATGAACTTGGCTTCGATCTCGTCGCCCGCCTTGAGGAACTGACGCGCGTCTTCGACGCGATCACGCCCGAGCTCGGAGGCCCGCAACTGACCCTCGATACCGTTGCCGAGATCAATCACGGCGCCGCGTGCATCGACATCTTTGACGACACCGCGAACGATGCTGCCCTTCGGATTGTCGGCGATGTAAACCGCGAACGGATCTTTGGCGAGCTGCTTGATGCCGAGGCTGATGCGCTCGCGCTCCGGGTCGATCGCCAACACCATCGCCTCGATCGTCTGACCCTTCTGGAAGTTGCGCACGGCTTCTTCCCCGGGCACATCCCAGGAGATATCCGAGAGATGTACGAGGCCGTCGATGTTGCCCGACAGGCCAATGAAAATACCGAAGTCGGTGATCGACCTGATCTGACCGGATACTTTGTCGCCGCGGTTGAAGTTCTCGGAGAACTCGCGCCACGGATTCGGTGCACACTGCTTGAGGCCGAGGCTGATGCGCCGACGCTCTTCGTCGCAGTCGAGCACCATGACTTCGACTTCCTGACCGGTCTGCACGACTTTGGCCGGATTGACGTTCTTGTTGGTCCAGTCCATCTCGGAGACGTGCACGAGACCCTCGACGCCATCTTCGATCTCGACGAACGCACCGTAGTCGGCGATGTTCGTGATCTTGCCGAACACGCGCGTGTTGGGCGGATAACGCCGACCGATGTTCTCCCACGGATCGGCACCGAGCTGCTTGAGCCCGAGGCTGACGCGCGAACGCTCGCGATCGAATTTGAGGATGCGCACTTCGACCTCGTCGCCGACTTTGACGATTTCGCTCGGGTGCTTGACGCGCTTCCACGCCATGTCGGTGATGTGCAGCAAGCCATCGATGCCGCCCAAGTCGACGAACGCACCGTAATCGGTGAGGTTCTTGACCGAGCCACGCACGACCGAACCCTCTTGCAGGTTGTCCATCAGCACGCTGCGCTCCGCGGAGAACTCTTGTTCAACGACCGCGCGGCGCGAGACCACGACGTTGTTGCGCTTTTGATCGAGCTTGATGACCTTGAACTCGAGCGGCTTGTTCTCGAGATAGGCGGTATCGCGAACCGGACGCACATCGACCAACGAACCGGGTAGGAACGCGCGGACGTGTTCGATTTCGACCGTGAAACCACCCTTCACGCGACCGATGATGATGCCGGTGACGATTTCGCCCTTGGAGAATGCGTCTTCGAGGCGTGTCCAGGTACGGGCCCGCTTGGCTTTGTCACGCGAGAGTCGCGTCTCACCCGTGCCATCTTCGACGGCGTCGAGAGCGACCTCGACCATCTCGCCGACCTGAACTTCGATCTCGCCACGCTCATTCTTGAACTGTTCGACGGGAATGACGGCTTCGGACTTGAGTCCGACATTGACGATGACCATGTCGGAGCCGACGTCGACCACGAGGCCTGAGAGGATCTGGCCCGGGCGGATACGCTGGCTGGCCAGACTCTGTTCGAACAGTTGCGCAAAACTTTCAGTCATCTTCGTTCACTCGTGCGATGCAAAGGGCACCGCGCCTGTTAGCCCGCTTGCCACGTTCCGTGGACGCACGGGGATTGCTGAACACAGCTGCGCGATCACTCGCCCAGCCACGCAAAAACACGATCGATTTCAACGGAGGGTCAGCGCCACAGGGCGCGCGCGCGTCCGAGTTCGATCACCCGTTCGACCACGGCCTCGACCGGCATACCGGTGGAGTCGATGACGAACGCGTCGGACGCAGGCCTGAGCGGTGCCACGCTGCGGGTTGAATCCCGCAGGTCGCGCTCGGCGATCTCCCGCGAAAGGGCGGCGAGACTAACACCAGAATCCTTGTCTTTCAACTGGTTATAGCGCCGAAGGGCCCGTTCTTCAGGGCTTGCGGTCAGGAAGATTTTGAGTGCCGCCGAAGTAAAAACGACGGTCCCCATATCACGCCCGTCGGCAATCAGACCCGGGGGCTCGGCAAAAGCCCGCTGGCGCGGCAGCAACGCGCTGCGCACCTCGGGCCAGGCGGCGACCCTGGAAGCGCCCTGCCCGGTCTCCTCGGCGCGCACCAAGCGGGTGACGTCCCGACCATCGAGCTCGATCCGCTCATCGCCCGCGGGGGTCACACCGAACACCGCGCGCATCGACCGCCCGAGCGCAGCGTGACCCGCGATATCGTCCGCGGCCAGCCCAGCGAGTTGGCCCGACACGGCCACCAGCCGATAGAGCGCACCGCTATCGAGCAAGTGCCAGCCCTGCCGCTGGGTCAAGCGCCGACAGACCGTCCCCTTGCCGGACCCCGAGGGACCATCGACGGCCACCACCGGCGCGTTCATGACTCCGCAGCCTGCGCCCGCAGCTCGCGCAGGTGCAGACCGCAGCCGCGCGCGAGATCGGCAAAGTCCGGAAACGAGGTCGCCACGTTAGCGGTATCAATGATTTCGATCTGCGCCGCGGCCCGCAGCGAAGCGACGGCGAACGACATGGCGATGCGATGATCGCCGTGGCTGTAGATACGACCGCCTTGAAAAACCGGCCCCGCCGAGTCGTCGCAACCTGCGAGCTGCATGCCATCGGGCAGCAGATGATGCTCGACTCCGAGCGCCGTCAGCCCTTGCGACATGACGGCCAAGCGATCGCTTTCTTTGACCCGCAACTCTTCGGCACCGCGCAGCGTCGAGCGCCCTTTCGCGCAGGCTGCGGCAATGAAAAACACCGGGAATTCGTCGATCGCGAGCGGCACCAAATCTTGCGGCACCTCGATGCCATGCAGGGTCGAGGGGCGAATGACCAGATCGGCAATCGGTTCCGGACCGCGGGTCGCCAGTCCTGTTACCTCGATGTCCGCACCCATGGCCCGCAAGATGTCGAGCAAACCGGTACGTGTCGGATTCATACCGACGCCACGCAACCTGAGACTGCCCGCACGGGCGATGCAACCCGCCACCATGAAAAACGCCGCCGAAGAAAAATCAGCGGGGACGTCGATGTGTGTGCCTTGCAACCGTTGGCCGCCGCGCAGGCTGACAGTCGCGCCCTCGCGCAGCAGTTCGACCCCGAAACCCGCCAGCATGCGTTCGGTGTGATCGCGTGTTGGGGCGGGCTCGGTCACCCGGGTCACCCCCTTTGCCCGCAGCACCGCCAGCAACACGGCGGATTTGACCTGTGCACTCGCCACCGGCATGTGGAAATCGATCGCTTGCAACTCGGGTGTGCCGCGAATGGCGACCGGCGGTCGCCCCTCGCGAGTCTCGATACGTGCCCCCATCAGACGCAGCGGCGCCGCGGCGCGCTCCATCGGCCGCCGCATCAGCGAACTGTCGCCCACCAATGTCGAGTCAAAACTTTGGCCTGCGAGCAGACCCATGAAAAGCCGCATCGCCGTGCCGGCATTGCCCATATCGAGTGCAAAGTCGACTCCGCGCAGACCGTTTGCGCCCACACCCTGAATTCGCAGCGAAGTGGGCTGCGGGCGCTCGATGGTCACGCCGAGTGCGCGCAGCGCCCGCAGCGTCGCCAGACAATCTTCACTCTCGAGAAAACCATCAACCGTGGTGAGGCCCTCGGCAATACCACCGAGCAGCAAAGATCGGTGTGAGACCGATTTGTCACCGGGCACTCGAAGATCACCTGCCACCGCTTCGGCAGGCGTCACGCACCAACGGTCCGGATCGACTGAACTCACAGCACCGCGCGCGGATAGGAGCCGAGCACGCGATAGAGCGAGGCTCTCGATTTGAGGCGCTCGAGCGCGCGCGCGACTGGGGCATCATCGATGTGCCCCTCGAGATCAATGAAAAACACGTAATCCCATTTGCGGCGCTGCGAGGGACGCGATTCGATGCGCGTCAAGCTCACCTTATTTTTGGCGAGCGGCTCGAGAAGACGATAGAGCGCGCCCGGCGCCTCGGTGTGCCCGGTCGACACCAGCAAAGTGGTTCGATCCTTGCCGCTGCGTCCGAAGGTGCGTCGGCCGATCACCAAAAAACGCGTGCTGTTGTCGGCGCGATCTTCGATATCGGCCGCGAGAATCGTCAGCCCGTAGACCTCGGCGGCGGTTTCGCCGGCGATGGCCGCGGTCCCTTTCTCGTCGCGCGCACGTCGCGCCGCCTCGGCGTTGCTCGACTCGGCGATGATTTCGACGTCCGGCAGGTGCTCCTGCAGCCATTGCCGGCACTGCGCGAGCGATTGCGGATGACTGCAAATCCGCTTCACCTCACGCAGGCTACGCATCTTGCCCATCAGGTTCTGACGGATGCGCAGTTCGACTTCGCCGCAGATGCGCAGCGGCGAAATCAAAAAACGATCGAGCGTGTGATTGACGCTGCCCTCGGTGGAATTCTCGATGGGCACCACGCCGAAGTCAGCGTGGCCAGCCTCCACCTCATGAAACACTTCGTCGATGGTCGCGAGCGCAAGCGCCCGCGCCGAGTGCCCAAAGTGCTTGTAGACCGCGGTCTGCGAGAACGTGCCCTCCGGTCCCAAAAACCCGATTTTGAGCGGCTCCTCCTGGGCGAGGCAGGCGGACATGATTTCGCGAAAGAGCCGCACGACTTCCTCGTCGCGCAGCGCGCCACTCGCGCGCGAGGCCGCATTGCGCTCGAGCGCCATGCGCAGCACCTGCGCCTCGCGTTCGGGACGGTAAAAGTCCACGAGGCGTTCCTCTTTACCTTTCGAGACGCCGACCTGCCGAGCGAGGCGTGCGCGCTCGTTGAGCAAGGCATGCAGACGACGATCGACATCGTCGATGCGACCGCGCAGACCTTCGATTGCGGGTTGGGCTTTTTGCTTTTTCCGGCTGGCCATGCTGAGGGTGTGAACGAGGTTATCGGGTGGGTGACGACGAAGATTCGGGTAACAATCTCGCGCAGAGTACGCCGTCAATCGTACGAATGCGACTGAGCAGGGCTGGGTCGACCGTGCCCTCCGCATCGATCAGGGTAAACGCCAACTCACCCCGCGATTTGTTGAGCAGCTCCGCAATATTGATCCCGGCGCCCGCGAGCAGCGTGGAAATTTGTCCCACCATGTTCGGCACGTTGCTGTTGGCGACGGCGATGCGGCTCGTACCTGGCACCCGCGGCAGCACGGTTTCGGGGAAATTGACGCTGTGGCGAACGTTGCCGCTCTCGAGGTAATCGCGCAGGGTATCGGCTACCATGACCGCACAGTTTTCTTCGGCTTCGCCCGTCGACGCCCCGAGATGCGGCAGCGTCACCACGCGCGGGTGATCTTTGAGCCGGTTCTTCGGAAAGTCGCAGACATAGCCATAGAGGTTGCCGGCATCGAGCGCCGCCAGCACCGCGACATCGTCGACGATTGCCGACCGCGAAAAATTGAGGATCACGCCCGACTTCGGCATCAGCCGCAGGCGGGCCGCATTGACGAGACCCCGGGTGGCCTCGACCAGCGGCACGTGCACGGTGATGAACTGACTGCGTGCGAACAACTCATCCAGCGATCGCGCTTGCTTGATGCTGGCCGACAACTGCCATGCACGCTGAACGGTGATTTGCGGGTCGTAGCCGATGACGCGCATGCCTAGCCGCTCGGCCGCATTGGCCACCTCGACGCCAATCGCCCCGAGACCCACGATCCCCAAAGTCCGTCCCGGCAGCTCAAAACCTGCAAAGGCTTTCTTGCCGCTCTCGGTGGCGCTGTCGATCGCTTCGTCGTCACCCTGGAGTGAGCGCGCAAAATCCCAGGCCTGAACGATATTACGTGCGGCGAGCAGTAAACCCGCGATCACCAGTTCTTTGACCGCGTTAGCATTGGCACCGGGCGCATTGAAAACCGGGATGCCGCGCTTCGAGAGCGTGCTCACCGGGACATTATTGGTGCCAGCGCCCGCGCGCGCGACGGCGAGCACACTTGGCGCGATCGTCATGTTGTGCATGTCGGCCGAGCGCAGCAGGATGGCGTGCGGGTCAGTGATCGCCGAGGCCACTTCATAGCGATCACGCGGCAGACGCTCGAGTCCGCGCACGCTGATCTGGTTCAGGGTCTGTATCCGAAAGGCCATGCGCCAATCAGCCGTGGCGCTGCTGGAATTCGCCCATGAAACTGATCAGCGCCTCAACGCCCGCCAGCGGCATGGCGTTATAGATCGAGGCCCGCATGCCACCCACGGACCGGTGCCCCTCGAGGTTGGCGAGCCCCGCTTTGGCGGCTTCGGTGCAAAATGTTTTCTCGAGTTCGGGGTTCGGTATGGTGAACGGCACATTCATCCAGGAGCGGCAGTTGGCGGCCACCGGACTTTGGTAATAGCCCGAGGAGTCGATCGCGGCATAAAGCCGCTCGGCCTTGCGCCGATTGCGCTCACCGATCGCCACGAGGCCACCCTCGCGCTTGAGCCAAGCGAACACCACCCCTGCGATGTAGATGCCGAAGGTCGGCGGCGTGTTGAGCATCGAAGCTTCTTTCGCCATCGCCTCGTAATCCCAGATCGGCGGCGTACCCGCGCGGGCCTTGCCGAGGAGATCGTCGCGCACGATCACGAGCACCAGCCCCGACGGACCGATATTTTTTTGTGCTCCCGCATAAATGAGCCCGAAGCGACTGACGTCGATGGGTCGCGACAAAATATTCGATGACATGTCAGCGACCAAGGGTGTATCGCCACTCGATGGCACATAGGGGAATTCCACCCCGCCGATGGTTTCGTTGGGCGTGTAATGCAGATAGGCAGCATCCGGCGTAGGCTGCAAAGATTCCGCGGTCGGCACGCTCGAATAGTTGGAGGCCGTCTCGTCGGCGATGACCTTGACCTTGCAGAACCGCTTGGCCTCGCTGATCGCTTTCTTTGACCACGCTCCGGTGTTGAGGTAATCGGCCGTTGCCTCGGGGCCTGCGAGATTGAGCGGGATCGCCGTGAACTGCCCGGTCGCACCGCCCTGCAAAAACAGCACTTTGTAATTCGCCGGAATCGACAGCAAATCACGCAAATCTTGCTCGGCCTGCTGCGCCACCGCCACGAAGGCTTTACTGCGATGACTGACTTCCATGACCGACATGCCGCTGCCCTGCCAGTCGAGCAGTTCGTCACGCGCTTGTTCCAAAACCGGTAACGGCAAGGTCGCTGGCCCTGCCGCAAAATTGAATACGCGCACGCTGGTGCTCCTGACGGTCAGTGCAGATTTACAGGCCCCGCGCCCTCGCCCTCAGGCGATGCGGCGGGTGGGGCGGCGGTCTCGGCGTTGGCCTCGCCCGAGTCGGCAGCACCGGAGTCGGCGATGGCGGCGATCCCTTCGACACTGACGAGGCGCTCGCCTTCCTCGAGCCGAATGAGGCGCACGCCTTGCGTGTTGCGACCGACGATGGAGATTTCCGCGACGCCCGTGCGCACCAAGGTACCGCCCGAGCTGATCATCATGATCTCGTCTTCGCCCTGCACTTGTAGCGCGGCGACCGTTGCACCGTTGCGATCGGTGGTCTGCAGCGCGATCACGCCCTGCCCGCCTCGACCATGTAACGGAAAATCTTCGAGCGGCGTGAGCTTGCCGTAGCCGTTTTCGCTCGCGGTAAGGATCAGCCCATCGCCGGCGACGACCAGCGAGATCACTTCCTGACCGTCGCCGAGACGTATGCCGCGAACGCCCGTGGCATCACGCCCCATGGCGCGCACTTCGTCTTCGTTGAAGCGGATGGCCTTGCCGCCGCTCGAGCAAAGAATGATGTCGCGCTTGCCGTCGGTGAGACCGACGCCGACCAGGCGATCACCGTCCCGCAGATCGACCGCGATGATGCCCGAGGGTCGCGGCCGCGAGTACGCCGACAGCGGCGTCTTTTTGACGGTGCCGTGGCTCGTCGCCATGAACACGAAATGTTCGTCGTCGAATTGTTTGATCGGCAGCAGCGCGTTGATCCTCTCGCCCTCTTCGAGTGGCATCAGATTCACGAGCGGCTTGCCACGCGCGCCACGGCCCGCCTGCGGCAACTCGAACACGCGCAACCAGTAGACCCGGCCACGATTCGAAAAGCACAGCAGCGTGTCATGGGTATGCGCGACGAAGAGTTTCTCTATGTAGTCTTCATCTTTGACGGTGGTTGCCGTCTTGCCGCGCCCACCGCGGCGCTGGGTCTGATATTCGGTAAGCGGTTGGCTCTTGGCATAGCCCGCATGCGACAGCGTCACCACGACATCTTGCGGCTCGATCAAATCTTCGGTGGCGAGATCGATGTGATCGAGATTGATTTCGGTCCGACGAGCATCGCCGTATTCGTCGCGAATGGCAGTGAGTTCGGCACGCACCACCTCGGTCAAACGCTCGGGGCGCCCCAGAATGTCGAACAGATCGATGATCAGTGCCAGCAGCTCGGCGTATTCGCCGACGATTTTTTCTTGCTCGAGGCCGGTCAGGCGGTTGAGCCGCATGTCGAGAATGGCCTGCGCCTGCGTCTCGCTCAATCGATAGCCATTGGCTTCGCTCTGCAAACCGAGCTCAGCCGCCAGATCCTTCGGGCGCGTCGAGACGTTATTGGCACGGGCCAGCATCTCGGGCGCGGCGCCGGAGTTCCAACTGCGCGCGAGCAAGGCCGTCTTCGCCTCGGCGGGCGTCGGTGAGGCCTTGATCAGTGCGATGACCTCATCGATGTTCGCCAGCGCAACGGCAAGACCCTCGAGGATGTGCGCCCGATCGCGCGCCTTGGCGAGATCGAACACCGTCCGGCGCGTGACCACTTCGCGCCGATGCCGGATGAAGGCCTCGAGCATTTCTTTGAGCGACAGCAGCCGAGGCTGGCCATCGACGAGGGCCACCATGTTGATGCCGAACACGGTCTCGAGCGGCGTTTGCGCAAACAGATTATTGAGCACGACTTCGGCGTTTTCGCCGCGCCGCAACTCGATGACGATGCGCATACCGTCCTTGTCAGACTCATCCCGCAAACCATCGTTGGAGATACCTTCGATCTGTTTTTCGCGTACCAGATCGGCGATACGCTCGATCAGTCTCGCCTTGTTCACCTGATACGGCAGCTCGGTGACGATGATCGCTTGTCGATCAGCCTTGCCGATATCTTCGAAGTGGGTACGCGCACGGATCGAGAGCCGCCCGCGCCCGCCTTTGTACGCGCTGACGATTTCTTGGGCGCCATTGATGATGCCGGCGGTGGGAAAATCCGGGCCCGGCACATGCTGCATGAGACCGGCCAGCGTTATCGCCGGGTCGTCGATGACCGCAAGACAGGCGTTGACGATTTCAGTGAGGTTATGCGGCGGGATGTTGGTCGCCATGCCGACCGCGATTCCCGAGGAGCCATTGACCAGCAAATTCGGGATGCGCGAGGGCATCACCGCCGGCTCGGTCAGCGACTCGTCGTAGTTCGGGACGAAGTCGACGGTCTCGCGATCGATGTCGGCGAGTGATTCGCCGGCCATACGCGACATGCGCACTTCGGTGTACCGCATGGCCGCCGGCATGTCGCCGTCGACCGAGCCGAAGTTACCCTGGCCGTCAACCAGCAAGTAGCGCATGGAAAACGGCTGCGCCATGCGCACGATGGCGTCATAAACCGCGGTATCGCCATGCGGGTGGTATTTACCGATGACGTCACCGACCACACGGGCCGATTTTTTGTAGGGTTTGTTGTATTCGTTGCCGAGCTCGCGCATGGCGAAGAGCACGCGGCGGTGAACCGGTTTGAGGCCGTCGCGCACATCGGGAAGGGCGCGCCCGACGATTACGCTCATCGCGTAATCGAGGTAGGACTGGCGCATCTCGTCTTCGAGTGTGACGGGCAGGACTTCGCGGGCGATTTCGCTCATTCGGCAGGCTGTTACCGCATTCGAAAACGAACGAGTAATAGTACCATAGCGACCCCTTCAACGCGCGTGTACAGGCCAGTCCAAATGCATCGTGAATCTGCTCGCGAATCTCCGGCCGCCGACGCCGCAGAGGTTGCCAAGTTCGACGCCATCGCACACCGCTTCTGGGATCCGGCGGGCGAATTCGGCACGCTGCACACCATCAATCCCGCACGCCTCGGCTTCATTGCCGAACGGATATCGCTGCACGGCATGCGTACCGCCGATATCGGTTGCGGTGGCGGCCTGCTCGCCGAGGGCTTGGCGCGCGCCGGCGCACAAGTCACCGCCATCGATCTCGCGCCCACCATGATTGATGTCGCGCGTCTGCATGCGACCGGCGAAGGACTCGCGATCGACTATCGCGTGCAAACCGTCGAGAGTCTGGCGAGCGAAGCACCCGCGAGCTTCCCGCTCGTCACCTGCATGGAAATGCTCGAGCACATCCCGGATCCAGCCGCGACCATCGAGAGTCTCGCGCAACTGGTCAGTCCTGGCGGTTCGCTCATCGTGTCGACGCTCAACCGAAATTTCCTCTCGTTCATGCTGGCCATCGTCGGCGCCGAATATCTCACGCGCCTCGTGCCACGCGGCACCCACGAATACGAGCGGCTGATCAAACCCTCGCAGCTCGCGAGTTGGGGACGCGGCGCGGGCCTCAAGCTGCTCGAGTTGCGCGGGATCGAGTACGACCCGATCGCTCGCAGCGCCCGGCTGACTGCCGACATCGCGGTCAATTACCTCGCTCACCTGCGCAAGCCAACCGAGCGCGTGTGAGCTACGGACCTGATCGCGACTGGCTGCTGCGCTTTTGTGCACGCGAACAATCGGCAGCGCTCACCGCTCTGTTCACGGTCGAACAAGAGGTACTCGCGAGCCTGCGCGGTGAACTCGAGCATCACGTTGCGCACGCACGGCTCGAGTGGTGGCACGAAGAATTGACGCGACTCGCCGCGGGCGCCGCCCGCCATCCTGCCACCCGCGCCTTGACCGCAGCCGCCGCGCAGCAACATCGCTCGCCGCCCGATTTGCGTTCGCTCACCGAACACGTACGCGTCGACCTCGCGGGCGTTGCCTTCCTCACCCGCGACGAACTCGACCAACATTTGCAGGCTTGGGGCAGCAGCGTGTTTCGCGAGGCCGCCCTTGGTGCCAACGCCCCAGCGGCCATCGCCGAGCAACTCGCGAGTCGCGCGGGCTCACTGGTGCGCGAACTTGAGTTATTGGCCGAGTTTTCACGGCACGCCAGAGCAGGCCGAATTTATCGACCACTCAGCGATCCAGCCGACTCGCACGTGCGTTGGCAGGCCGAACCGCTAGGCGCAGCCGAGCGCGCCGACATCGCAGCGCGCGAACAATTTTTGCTGCGGCAGCTTTGCGCCGCTGCCACGGCAACGACCGCTGCGGCGCGCCCCGCGCTGCGCGTACCCCTGCTGTGGATGAGTTACGCCGTCGAGCGCAGCCAGCGCGAGGACAGCAGGCAATCTGTTGGCGCTGCGCTGCGCCGTGCCCTCAGCAGTTGGCGGAGCGCCCTCGCCCTGTCCCGTGGCGAGTTGCCGCGGGCGCTCCGCTGCTGATTTTCTTGACCACTCGATTTCGCCCGAGAACCTCAACCGATGACCGCCGAGACCCACACCGACTTCGACCCGCGACGCATCACGCTTGCTGCTGATGAGTTGCGCGGCAGAGTCATTGCCATCACCGGACCCACCGCAGGCCTCGGTCGCGCACTAGCCCTCGAGTGCGCGCGACGCGGCGCCGAAGTGGTGCTCATCGGTCGCAACGTCAAAAAACTCGAGACGGTCCATGCCGAAATCGCCGCCTTGCGTGCGGCCAGCGGCGCGCCAGCGGCCGAAGCCGTGATTGCCCCACTCGATCTCGAAAAAGCAGTCGCCGGCGACTTCGATGCGATCGCTCATGCGCTGCTGCAGCGCTGGGGTCGACTCGACGGGCTCGTGCATAACGCCGCGATCCTCGGCGTTCCGGGACCTATCGAAGATTACGATGTGCCGACTTGGATGAAGGTCATGCATGTCAACCTGACCGCGCCGTTTGCGCTGACCCAGGTGCTGCTGCCGGTGCTGCGCGCCTCGCCAGATGCCAGCGTGCTCTGTCTGTCGAGCGCGGTGGGCCGTCGCGGCTGCGCCTACTGGGGCGCTTACGCCGTCTCAAAGTTCGGTCTCGAGGGCTTGATGCAGGTGCTGGCGGATGAGCTCGAAAAAACCACCGTGCGCGTCAATTCTTTGAACCCGGGACGCGCGCGCACCCAAATGCGCCGACAAGCCTATCCTTCGGAAGCTGCAGAAACGCTGCCCCTGCCGGAGTCGCTGACGGCACCGATGATCGCGCTGCTCGGCCCGCAAGCGCGCGGCGTCAGCGGTCGCGCCTTCGACGCCCAGTAATCTCCGCGACGACTGACACCAACACTCGTCACGCTAACACCCCTCACGCCGAGGGCTCGGTCCCGAGGGCTGCAGCCTCTTCGCTGGTCAAAGAACGAAAATGACCGCGATTTAGGTCACGAGTGAGTGCGAGTGGCCCGAGCGCGGTGCGCGTGATGCGGCTCACGAACGCGCCCTGGCGCTCGAACAGTCGACGCACGTCCTTGCCGCTCGCGCCGATGGCCAGCAAGCGATACCAGCGGTTGGCACTTTCGGCCTCCTGCTCGGAGCCCTCGACCTCAACGCCCTCGAGACGACGGCCGTCATCGAGCTCGCCAAGGCGAATATTTTCGAGGTGATTGTCCTCGAGCTCACCGCGTATCCGCACCAAAAATTCGGTGGGCCAACGCCGGACACGACGCTGCAGGCGCTCGGCGAGCGCGCCATCGGTGGTCACCAGCTCAAGACCACCATCCACTCGCGGCATCGGCGAGACCGCCAAAAATCGGCGCCCGGCGCGACGCGGCAGTCGCGCGATCAAGCCCTCAGTCAAAGAATCTCCGGTCGATCGATGGCAAAGAAACACCGAAGCTTCCGTTTTGAGGCGTGAGGGATCGCGGCTGCGCCTGACCACCCGTCCATCGACACGCAACTCGTCGCGTCCCGATACCCGCGCACCGATCTCGGCCACTGCGCCATTGACGGTGACCCGTCCGGCGCGGATCCATTCCTCGGCCTCGCGACGCGAGGCAAGACCAGCCTGTGCCAAAATTTTTTGAATGCGCTCGCCCGCAGGGGCGGACTCACTGGGCGGCCGTCGCGTTCGCTCAGACCTTGGCATCGACCGCTTCAATGGTATCGACTGCTGCAGACGCATCGACGACATCCGCCTGGGCAGCCTCGGGCTCGGCGATCCGCGCCAGCTCATCGGCCACTGGCAGATCAAGTTGCGGGTTCAGGTCAACCATCGCCTTCAGTTCAGCGAGCGGTGGCAACTCGTCGATCGAGTGCAGTCCAAAGTAATCGAGGAACGACTTGGTGGTGCCGAGGAGCTCGGGGTGACCGGGCACATCGCGGTGCCCGACGACGCGCACCCACTCGCGCTCCATCAGCGTCTTGACGATATTGGGATTGACGGCCACCCCGCGCACGGATTCGATCTCGGCACGGGTGGTCGGTTGCCGGTACGCGATCAATGCCAAAGTTTCGAGCAACGCCCGCGAGTACTTTTGTGGGCGCTCCGGCCACAACCGGCCGATCTCGCACGCGTAATTCGTGCGTACCTGAATACGCCAGCCACTGGCGGTTTCTTTGAGCTCGATCGCCCGATCTGCGTAGTGCGCCGCCAACTCGCTCAGAGCAGCGCTGATGGCAGTCTTGTCCGGTCTGCCATCCTCGTCGAAGAGCTGCGCGAGCTCGCTCGCCGCCATCGGTTTGCCGGCCGCCAGCATCGCCGCTTCGAGCACGTTGCGGATGTGATGTTCGCTCATCGATTATCCTCGTCAGATTCAACGGTGACAGGCTCGACCGGGCCGGTGTCGACGGGCGATGCGCCATCGACCAGACGCAGACGCGGGGCCTGCGCTGCGCGTACATGCAGCGGACCATAAGTTTCGGTCTGCACGAGATCGATCAAACCCTCGCGCACCAATTCGAGCAGGGCCACGAAGGTCACGGTCACGCCCATGCGACCCTCCTCGGGCTTGAAGAGCCTGAGAAATTCCACGAAGCCGCCGTTCTCGACGGCCGCCAGCACACCGGTCATGCGGGCGCGAACTGAAAGGCGTTCGCGCTGCACATGGTGATGACCAAACATGGCAGCGCGTGCCACCACATCGCGGAAGGCAACGATCATCTCCTGCAGCGTCACCGTGGGCAGCGTCGAGGCGGGTCGTCGAATATCCACCTCAGCGCTCGCCGGCCACGTGTCGCGATCTTCGCGCGGCATGCGATCGATACTCTCGGCGGCCTGCTTGTAGCGCTCGTACTCCTGCAAGCGACGCACGAGATCAGCGCGCGGATCGGCCTCTTCGGCGGTCGGATCGGTCGATCGCGGTAGCAACATGCGCGATTTGATTTCGGCCAGCGTCGCCGCCATCAGCATGTATTCGCCGGCCAACTCGAGCTGCAGCTCCTGCATCAGCTCGATGTAATTCATGTACTGCTTGGTGATGTCGGCGAGTGGAATATCGAGGATGTCGAGGTTCTGCCGGCGGATGAGATACAGCAAAAGATCAAGCGGTCCCTCGAACGCTTCGAGGAATACCTCGAGGGCCTGCGGCGGGATGTACAGATCGCGCGGCAGTTGCGTGATCGGCTCGCCTTGCACGACTGCGAACGGCATCTCGGCTTGCGCCGGTGTCGCCGCGTCCGGCGTCTCGCCGGTCTCACTCGGCGCGGGCACGAGCTTCAGTTCGGGCTTGGCCATGACCTCAGTCTCCACGCAGGTGCATGGCGTAGCGCACCTCGTCCAAAGTTTCTCGCGCCGCCTCGCGGGCCTTCTCGCTGCCTTCGGTGAGGATGGCGCGCACCAGTTCGGGATTGTTTTCGTATTCGGCCGCGCGCTGACGCATGGTGGTCGCCTCGGCAACGATGCGATCGATCAACGGCTTCTTGCACTCGAGGCAACCGATGCCTGCGCTGCGACAACCCGCCGCCGCCCAAGTGCGCGTCGACTCGTCCGAGTACACCTCGTGCAGCGACCACACTGGGCACTTATCCGGATCGCCCGGGTCGGTACGCCGGACCCGCGCGGGGTCGGTCTGCATGGTCTTGAGCTTGCGCGTGACCGAGTCCGGATCTTCGCGCAGCCCGATCGTGTTGCCGTACGACTTGGACATCTTGCGACCATCCACACCGGGCAATTTTGGCGTGGGCGTCAGCAACGCCTGCGGCTCGGGCAGGATGCTCACGCTCGAGCCCTCAAGATAGCCGAGCAGCCGCTCGCGATCGGCGACGGTGATGCGCGTGTTCGACTGCACGAGCGCCTGCGCTTTCTCGAGCGAGGCGGTGTCGCCGGTCTCCTGAAACTTGCGGCGCAGCTCACGATAGAGCTTGCTGTTGCGGGCGCCGAGTTCGCCGACGGCCTTTTCGGATTTTTCTTCGAAGCTGGCTTCGCGACCGAATATATTGTTGAAGCGCCGGGCAACCTCGCGCGTCACTTCGACATGCGCCACCTGATCCTCACCCACCGGCACATAGCGCGGCCGGTAGAGCAGGATGTCCGCCGATTGCAGCAAGGGATAGCCGAGGAAGCCGTAGGTCGCGAGGTCTTTCTCCTGCAACTCGGCCTGCTGGTCTTTGTACGTCGGCACGCGCTCGAGCCAGGAGAGCGGCGTAATCATCGACAACAACAGATGCGTGCGATTGGACAAAAATCGTCGCCACCCCGGGATTGAGGCCCACCGCCAGCCAGTCGATCACCATCTCGCGCGTGAACTCGGGCAAGCGGCTCGTGTCCTCGTAGCCGGTCGTCAGCGCGTGCCAGTCGGCGACAAAGAAAAAACACGGGTATTGATACTGCAGGTCGACCCAGTTCTTGAGCGCGCCGTGATAGTTGCCAAGGTGCAGCTGTCCGGTCGGGCGCATGCCTGAGAGCACGCGGTTGGCTTGCGGGTTACTGCTCACGAGCTGTGATCCCGCATGAAATTAATATCATATGTTATTGATTTAAATAGACTTTATGACCAAAGCCCTTTCGGTGAATTTCGCGGGCTCCTGAAATTGCGAATTATACCGTCTGGCTCACAGCCCGAAAGGCTCGAGACTGCCCCGCCCCTGCCGCGCAATCACCGGCGGACGCGAGGCCAGATCGACCACCGTGGTCGGCTCTAGCCCGCAGGCACCCCCATCGAGAATGGCATCGAGTTGAGGGCCGAGCCGCTGCTCGATGTCATCGGCACCGTTCAAGGCGAGACCATCGCCGGGCAGCAACAGCGTCGAGCTCATGATCGGCTCGCCGAGCTCTGCCAACAACATTCGCGGCACCTCGTGATCCGGGACGCGGATGCCGATAGTGCGGCGTTTTTCATGCTGCAGGCGCCGCGGGACTTCGCGGGTCGCCTCGAGCAAGAACGTATAGGGGCCCGGCGTGCAGGACTTCAGCAAACGAAACCGCCAGGTGTCGACCTTGGCGTAGCGCGCGATCTCGGTCAGATCGCGACAGACCAGCGTGAAGTGATGATGCTTGTCGGCGCCGCGGATGCGGCGGATCCGCTCGAGCGCAGCCTTGTCACCGATGTGGCAGCCGAGCGCGTAGCAGGAATCCGTCGGGTAGGCGATGACCCCACCGGCGCGCAGAATCTCTGCGGCAAGGCGCACCAAACGCAGTTGCGGATTGTCCGGATGCAGTTGAAAACGTTGCACGCACTTATGATATCGAGCGAATGGAAGCCCTGATCGAATTCCTGCCACTGCTCGCGTTCCTGATCGCGTACAAGTGGCAAGGCATCTACGCCGCGACGGCAAGTTTGATGGGCGCGATGGCGCTGCTGCTGATCTACGATCGTCTGCGCTACCAACGGATTCCGCCCATGCACTTGGCGAGCGCCGCGCTGGTGTTCGTGCTCGGCAGCGCGACGCTCTGGCTGCGCGACGAGCGCTTCATCATCTGGAAACCCACCGCACTCTTCTGGGCGCTCGCGCTCGCTTGCATCGTCAGTGTGGTGATGCGCAAACCGTTGATCGAGCGCCTGATGACCGCCGCCGCGGCCGAAGCCTTCGTTGGCGTGCCCCTTGCCGACTGGTCGCTGGTCACCTTGGTATGGGCGGTTTTTTATGTGGTGATGGGGATGCTGAACCTCTGGGTGGCCTGGAACTACCCGCAGGCGACCTGGGTCGATTTTAAGGTGTATGGCATCACCGCGCTGAGTTTCGTATTCATCATCGGACAAACGATATGGCTCACCCGCCGCAGTCGCCCCGCCTGAGCGAGGCCATCAGAGTTCGCCTGACGAGCGCGCTGGCGCCTGCGCAACTCGAGATCCGCGACGACAGTGCGTTGCACGCCGGTCACACCGGCGCGCGCGAGGGCGGGCATTTCCACGTGACGATCCACTCGGCGCGGTTTGCCGGGCTCGCGCCGCTGGCGAGGCATCGCCTGGTCTACGCCGCCCTCGACGATTTGCTGGGACAGGGCATTCACGCCCTGTCCATCGATGCCCGCTTGCCCTCATAATCCGCCCTCCTTCCGATGACCGATAGAACTGGGACATGTCCAT
>VGUP01000032.1 GCA_016874175.1 Gammaproteobacteria bacterium
ACCGAGGTTACGCGTCAGTGAATCGTAGAGCCCGTTGATATAGGCACCGGCCCGATCGGGCGCCGCGAACACCAAAAAGCACACGCCGAGCAGCGTCAGTGCAGTGATCGCGAATACCGGCCAGTCGACTGGGGGCTCGCGGCGATCAGTCTCGTTGGCCACAGTGCAATCTCCCCGGCCGCGGTAGCGCAGCATGTTTGGATTCGATGTCGCGCAATCGCTCTTGCAGCGCTTCACTCGGTACCGATGACCTTCGCGTCTCGAGCGATACATGGAGCAAAAATTGTTCGCCGGTCGCAAGCAAGCGACCTTCCGCTGCGGCCTTGTCTGCCGCGAATAGCCGATGGAAGAGATGAAGTTTTTTGCCACTGCCCGCGAGCAACTGCGTCACCACCCGCACGCATTCACCGGCGCGCACCTCGGCAATGTGCTGCAGATGCGATTCGGCGGTGAAGTAGCTGCTGCCCGCAGCCACGTAGGTGACATCGCAACCGATGAGCTCCATGAACCGGTCCGCAGCACTACTGAAAAGATCGAGATATCTGGCCTCGTTCATGTGCCCGTTGTAATCGGTCCAGTCGATGGGCACCGGGCGCGAGACTGTCACGACGGGCTGCGACCAATCGGGCGGTGTCTCATCGCGGCGCAGCCGTTCATCATGCTCGCGCAGCGTGCGACCCGAGGCCCAGTTGCGACCCTTGAGTGCGCGCATCATCGAAACGAGGTTATCGTCACGGATCCGCTCGAGTTCGCGGATGCTGCGCATGCCCGACTGCGCATCCGACTGATCGGAGATTTTTTTGACTAGTGCGTCGTCGAGCTCAGGCACATCCATGAGCTTGGTCCAAGGCCATTGCAGACAAGGCCCGAACTGCGCCAAAAAATGTGCCATGCCGGCCTCGCCACCCGCTATCCGATAGGTCTCGAAAAGACCCATCTGCGCCCAACGGATGCCGAACCCGAAACGAATGACGTCGTCGATTTCTTGGGTGGTGGCGATATCGTCTTTGACCAGCCACAGCGCTTCACGCCAAACCGCTTCGAGAAAGCGATCGGCCACGTGAGCATCGATTTCGCGCCGCAGACGCAGCGGCATCATGCCGATCGAGCGCAGCGTCTCGAGCGCATGGGTAATCGATTCTTCGCTGACGCTCGCGTGCGGTACCACTTCGACCACCGGTAGCAGATACACGGGATTGAAGGGATGGACGACGAGCACGCTCTCCGGGTGCGGCACACCCGCGCCGAGTTCGGAGGGCTTGAAACCCGAGGTCGACGAACCGATCAAGGCGCCACGCGGCATCGCTGCCTGGATCTGCGTCATCACTCGATGCTTGAGCTCGAGTCGCTCGGGAACCGACTCTTGTATCCACTCGGCATCCGCCACGGCCGCTTCCACCGTGGGGCAGAACCGAACTTTGCCCGCAGTCGGCATCGCTACGTCATAGAGACTCGGTAGCGAACGGCGCGCATTGGCGAGCACCTCGGCGATCTTGCGCTCCGCCTCGGGGTCAGGATCGAAAACATGGACGTCCCAGCCGTTCAGCAGGAAACGCGCGAACCAACCACCGCCGATGACACCGCCACCAATCACTGCCGCGCGGCGCGTCACTGCGGCCTGATGAATCATGCGTGGGCCACCGGCGCGCGCTTGACGAGCCCGAGTTTGCGACGCGCCTCTTCAGGCGTCAGTACTCGTGCGCCCATGCGCTCGATGATGCCGACGGCGCGTTCGACCAATTGTTCGTTGCGCGCAAGGACGCCTTTGTCGAGCCAAAGATTATCTTCGAGCCCAACCCGAACATTGCCGCCCGCAAGCACCGCCGCAGCGACATAGGGCATTTGGTCGCGACCCAGACTGAACGCGGACCATATCCAGTCGGCCGGCACGTTGTTGACCATGGCCATCAGCGTATTGAGATCGTTGGGTGCACCCCACGGCACACCCATGCAGAGCTGCACCAAGGCCGGACTTTTGAGCACACCCTCTTCGACCAAACGCTTGGCAAACCAGAGGTGCCCCGTATCAAACGCTTCGATCTCCGGACGTACGCCGAGCGCGGTCATCATGCCGCCCATTGCGCGCAGCATCCCTGGCGTATTGGTCATGACGTAGTCGGCTTCGGCAAAATTCATGGTGCCGCAATCGAGCGTGCAGATCTCGGGCAGACAATCGGCGATGGGTCGCATGCGATCTTCTGCGCTGCCCATGTCGGTGCCGACTGGATTGAGGGGCAGCGGCGCCTCGGGTGGACCAAACACCAGATCGCCGCCCATGCCTGCGGTCAGGTTGATGACGACATCGGTGGCGGAGTCGCGTGTGCGATCGACCACTTCGCGATAGAGCTGCGGGTCGCGACTCGCCTTGCCGCTGACGGGATCGCGCACGTGGCAGTGCACGATGGCCGCGCCGGCTTTGGCCGAGGCGATGGCACTCGCCGCGATATCGCGCGGTGAGCGCGGCACATGGTGGGAACGGTCCTGCGTGCCACCGGAACCGGTCACTGCGCAGGTGATGAAGACCTCTCGACTGATCTGCAGCGGCATTTGGACTTGCCTGTCGTCGGGCTTATGGTTATGTGACACAATCATGCCACAGCTTCGCGAATGGGCGAACTGGCCAGAGCCATGAATTTTTCCCTTACCGAAGAACAGCGGCTGATCGTGCAGACCACCAACGAGTTCGTGGTCAACGAGCTCTATCCGCACGAAGCCGAAATCGAGACCACCGGTCGACTGCGACCAGAGCTGCGTGACGACATCAAGCGCAAGGCGATTGCAGCCGGTCTTTACGCCGCCAACATGCCTGCAGACGTCGGCGGTGCCGGACTCGATACCCTCACTTGGCTGCTCTACGAAAAAGAACTCGGTCGTGCCAACTACGCTCTGCACTGGACCTGTGTCGCGCGGCCGTCGAATATCCTGCTCGCCTGTGAGGGCGAACAGCGCGAGCGTTATTTATTGCCCGCGATCCGCGGCCAAAAATCCGACTGCCTCGCCATGTCCGAACCCGATGTCGGTTCCGATCTGCGCAGCATGAAAACTCGTGCACGCGCGGACGGCGACGACTTCATCATCAACGGCACCAAACATTTCATCAGCCACGCCGATGAAGCAGGCTTCGTGGTGCTGTTCGCTTCGACCGGCGAAGAAAATACGCCGCGGGGTCCGCGGGCGCTGATCACGGCCTTTCTCATTGACCGCGACACGCCGGGCTTCAGCATCGAAGATGGCTACCGCAGCGTATCGCATCGCGGCTACCACAACTGCATCCTGCGCTTCGACGACTGTCGCGTGCACAAATCGCAAATTCTCGGCGAAGTGCATCGTGGCTTCGAAATCGCCAATCAGTGGCTGGGTGCAACGCGACTGCAGGTCGCAGCCACTTGCCTCGGTCGTGCAGAGCGCGCACTCGAACTCGCCACGAAATGGGCCGCCGAACGCCGCCAATTTGGTCAGGCGATCGGCAAGTTCCAGGGCGTCGCCTTCAAGCTCGCTGACATGGCGACGGAGCTCAAAGCAGCCGAGCTCATGACTTGGGAAGCGGGCTGGAAATTCGACCAAGGCACGGTGACCGATTCCGACATGGCCATGGCGAAGCTCAAGGCCACCGAAATGCTCGCGTTCGTCGCGGACGAAGCAATCCAGATCCATGGCGGCATGGGACTGATGGCCGATCTGCCGCTCGAAAGAATCTGGCGCGACGCCCGGGTCGAAAGAATCTGGGAAGGCACGTCGGAAATCCAGCGCCACATCATTTCGCGAGCGCTGCTGCGACCACTCAGCGCCTGAATGCGCCTGCAACGACTGCTCAATCCGCGCTCGATTGCTTTCGTGGGCGGGCGTGAATGCGCGGTCGCCATCGAGCGCACTCGGGCACTTGGTTTCGACGGAGAAATCTTTGTCATCAATCCAAGGCGAGCAGAACTCGCAGGTCTCAAGACCCTCGCCTCTGTCAATGATATCGCCATCTCACCCGACGTCGCTTTCATCGCGCTGCCACGCGACGCGACGCCCGAGATCGTGCGCGCCCTGCGCGCCCACAACTGCGGTGGCGCCGTCATCTATGCCGCCGGCTTTGCCGAAACCGGCGCCCGCGATCTGCAGCAATCTTTGCTCGCCGCCGCGGCAGGCATGCCGCTGCTGGGTCCCAACTGCTACGGTTTCATCAACGCGCTCTCACGCGTGGCACTGTGGCCGGACGAACATGGTCTCGCGCCCATCGAGCGCGGGGTCGCTATGGTCACGCAGTCAGGCAACATCGGCTGCAACATCACGATGCTGCAGCGCGGTCTGCCGCTCGCCGCTCTGCTGACTCTCGGCAATCAGGCGGATGTGGATGTCGCGGGGGCGCTCGCCGATCTCGCACTCGATCCGCGGATCACCGCCATCGGTCTACATATCGAGGGGCTGCGCGACGCTGCCGCCTTTGCTGCGGCCGCGTCTGTTGCCAACCAACAAAAAAAACCGGTGGTGGTCCTCAAGACCGGGCGCTCACCGCAAGGTGCACGGATTACGATGAGTCACACGGCCTCGCTTGCCGGCGCCGATCGCCTTTGCGATGCGCTCTTCGAACGCTACGGCATAGCGCGGGCGCCGACCCTCTCCAGCCTCATCGAGACCCTCAAACTCCTGCATGTCGGCGGCCCACTCCGCGGACGAAAACTTCTCTCGCTCAGTTGCTCGGGTGGCGAGGCTGCGCTGATCGCCGATCTTGCCCCGGCGCACGGGCTCGAGTTTCCGCCGTTCACCGCGACCGTCGCACAGCGCGTGGCGGCGACGCTCAATGATTTGGTGACGATCGACAATCCGCTTGATTACCACACCTTCATTTGGGGGCAGCGCGATAAGCTGACCGCAACTTTCGGCGCTGCGCTCGGCGGCGGCTTTGACGCCGGTCTGCTGATTCTCGACACGCCGACGCATCCCGCGATGAAAGCGGACTCCTGGAAACTCACGGCTCGTGCGTTCGTCGAAGCCCAACGGCAGACGGGCGCAAGGGCCGCGGTCATTGCGAGCCTGCCCGAAGGTATGCCGCCCGCGCTCGCCGACGAATTGTCGACCGCCGGCATCGCACCGCTCATCGGCATCGAAGACGCACTGCAGGCACTCGCCGCCGCCGCCATGATAGGCGAGCAGCAATCGCGAGCGCTCGATATCCCCGAGTTTCTCGGGAACAAAGATATTATGAGCCACGAGCTCGAAATCCTGCGCGAACACGCAGCGAAAGTATTACTGTCGACCCATGGCCTCGAGATTCCGCCGTCTGTCGAATGTACTATTGATGAGGCAGCGGCAGCAGCCGAGCAAC
Source organism: Gammaproteobacteria bacterium (assembly GCA_016874175.1). Classification (GTDB taxonomy): domain Bacteria; phylum Pseudomonadota; class Gammaproteobacteria; order Steroidobacterales; family Steroidobacteraceae; genus UBA964. The sequence goes on from VGUP01000032.1 coordinate 5,312, forward strand.
TAGGTTTCCCGGTCGCCGTCAAAATCGCCAACGATGCCATCACGCACAAAAGCGATGTCGGCGGCGTAGCGCTCTCGCTACGTACCGCAGGCGCGGTGAAAGACGCTGCCTCCAGCATGACGAAACTCGGCGATCGGGTGCTGGTGGAACGCATGATCGACGGCGCAGTTGCCGAGCTCATCGTGGGTGTGGTGCGCGACCCGCAGTTCGGGCTCGCGCTGCTCGTCGGTGCGGGCGGCGTGCTCGCCGAGCTGATGACCGATACCGTGACCCTTCTGCTGCCGACGAGTCGTGCCGAAATCGAACGGCGCGTCCGGCAATTGAAGGTGTGGCGACTCGTGCAAGGGTTTCGCGGCCGCAAGGCTGATGAGCAAGCCCTGCTAGGCGCCATCGAGGCAATCGCCGCGTTCGCCCTCGCCCAACGCGATCGACTCGAAGAACTCGACGTCAATCCGCTACTCGCTCTACCGGACCGAGCCGTAGCGGTCGACCTACTGCTCAAAATTCGCCAGAGGTCAACGAAAACGCCAACATGACAGGACCCATTCATACCCTCCGTAACGGCGCCGTACTCGAAGTCATCATCGATCGACCAAAGGCCAACGCCATCGACGCGGCCACCAGTCGACTCATGGGCGATATCTTTGCCAGCTTTCGTGACGACCCCGAGTTACGCGTCGCCATCCTCAGCGCGGCAGGTGAGCGATTTTTTTGCCCCGGATGGGACTTGAAAGCTGCCGCGGCCGGCGAACCCCCGGACTCGAATTACGGTGTCGGTGGCTTCGGCGGCCTGCAGGAGCTTCCGGGCCTCAACAAACCCGTGATCGGCGCCATCAACGGTCTCGCCTTCGGTGGTGGATTCGAGATCGCCCTATCCTGCGACCTGCTGATCGCGGCCGAACATGCCACGTTCGCCTTGCCTGAAATCAACTCGGGCACCGTCGCCGATGCGGCCTCGATCAAGCTGCCGCGACGCATTCCCTACCACGTAGCCATGGACATGCTGCTGACCGGCCGCCGGATCGATGTGCACGAAGCGAAGCAGTGGGGGCTCATCAATGAAATCGTTCCAGCCGATCGACTGATGAGTCGCGCTCGCGAGCTTGCGCAGCAGCTGGCCGAAGGGCCACCGCTCGTCTTTGCAGCCATCAAGGAAATCATTCGCGAGACCGCGCACCTGCCGATTCAGGAAGCCTTCGACAAGGTCACCAAGCGCCGCCTGCCCACCGTCGATGTACTGTATGGCAGCGACGATCAAAAAGAAGGGGCTCGCGCCTTTGCCGAAAAGCGCAAACCGGTGTGGCGCGGTCGCTGAGCGGCTGCTGCCCGGCGCGCTTTAATCAAGCCAGTTGGTGAGCCCTTCGGTATGACCATCGACGGCGAGCGCCTGCCCCGAAATCTTCGCTCCTGCCGCTGAGGTCAAAAAATACGCCATCTCGGCGACGTCCTCGGCCTCGACGAAAGTACGCATCGAGATTTGCCTGAGATAGATATCGCGGATTTGTTGCGGTTGCATGCCACGACTGGCCGCATCGCGCTCGATGACACCATCGATACGCGGCCCACTGACGCTGCCCGGACAAATGGCATTGACGCGGATCTTCTCCGGCCCGAGCTCCATCGCCAGCGTTTTCACAAAACCAATGATCGCCCATTTGGCGGCGGTGTACGGCGATCGCAAAGGACAGCCGAAAAGACCGGACGTCGAGGCCATGCAGATCAAGGACCCGCCACCCGCGGCACGCAGCATCGGCACCGCCCGTCGCGCACAATAAAATTGCCCATTGAGATCGACGGCGATGGTGCGATCCCAGTCCGCTGCTGCGATGTCCTCGACCCGGGCGGTGGGGCCAGAGATACCCGCATTGTTGATGAGCACATCGAGCCGACCGTGCCTTGCCTCGAGTTCATCAAAAGCACGGTCCACCTGATCAACATGGCCGACATCACAAACACTGCCGGTCGCACCCGGGTGCTCGGCAATGAATTGCGCTACAGACTCTGGATTGTTGTCAGCCACATGCACGCGACTCCCCGTTTCCAGAAACCGACGTGCAATCACGCGACCGATGCCGGTGGCGCCGCCCGAAATGAAAACGACTTGGGTATTCATGCGGACAAGTGTGGCATCGACACGAAGCGCGCTGCAATCATCGCCCGTAGGCTAAGATGGTTGCGGGGTCATTTCGCTAGGGCTCACGATGACAACATACCGCCTCGCCGTGCTCGCGCTGTGCTCGAGCTGCGCTTTTTTTGTAGCGTCCACAGGGCATGCCGATACGCCGGCGACAGCGCCTCTCGCCACGCCTGTTTCGACACTGGTCGACAACTCGACCTTCCTACCAAGTTCGCGTGCCCAAGCTGCCGAACCCTTCGTCGGGTCGGTGCGCATCGCCCAGTCGCAGATGCAGGCGGAACCTGCGCTCAAGTCAGCGCTCATCGACGGGCGCGATGCAGGTCTTTTTCCAGCACTGACGCTCGATCTTTTCAGCGACGGCGAGGCGCTGGTTCCCGTGCAACGCGGAACCATGGTGCGCGAGCGCATCGCTGCCAGCGCGGCGGCCGCCGGCCGTTCTGCCGTCAGCTATTGGCGCGTCATCCCGCAATTTGGTCGCGTGTGGCGCGAGCCGGGTGATGGTGGTTGGTCACGGGCCGCCCTGCCACTGATTTTGGTAAACGACACCGAGAACCACGCACATCAGGGCGTGGCCATGTTCAGGTATCGTGGCAAGCGGCTGAGCACGCTGCAATTCCAGTTCACGCAGCAAACCGCCCCCTACTTGTTGCATCAGCACAATATTTTTTGGGGTGGCTCTGCTCTAGAGCTGGCCGCGACCATGCTCAAAGATATCGACACCGAGCGCCGGGCCGCTCGTCGCGAACTCGCCGAGCGCATCCCGGCAAAACCCTGGATCGAACTCGAACGCCAATTTTCGCCAGGTACGCTCGATGGCTTCGGTGGTCCGCTGCTGCCGCGTTGGCAGGTGATCAACGCGCTCGTCTATCGCGGTACGCTCTATTACCAAAACTCGAACACACCGCGCGGTCCCTACCCCTACCCGCTCGAGATGCGCTTCGGCGTCCGCTCGGTAATGAAAAGCATCGCCGCTCCGCTCGCCATGCTGCGACTTGGCGAGGTCTATGGGCCGTATGTGTTCGATCTGCGTATCGGCGATTACGTCGCAGGGCTCGATCCGAAATTTTCGCGCATTCGATTCATTGACGCGGCCAACATGGCGACCGGGTTCGGGGGCACCGGCAGCTTCCGCACGAATCCCAACAATCCTTTTGACGGGTACCTCGATGCCGATTACGACGCGTGGTACACCGCCGGCCCGACCAAAGAAAAACTCGCGCTCATCAGCCGAAACCTGAAGCCCTATCCCTGGGATCCGGGCACCGTGATGCGCTATCGCGATCAGGATTACTTCTTGCTAGGTCTCGCGCTTGACGCCTTCCTGAAATCCGTTCGTGGACCCACTGCTGATCTTTGGGAGATGCTAGCGAGCGAGGTGTTCAAGCCGATCGGCATCCACCACGCCCCCGCTGTACGCACTCGCGAGACCGCCGAGCGCGACGGTATGGTCTGGGCGAACGCGGGTTATTACCCTTCTCTCGATGATCTCGCCAAAATCGCGCTGCTACTGCAAAACGGCGGCGCGCACGAAGGCCACCAGATTTTGCATCGCGCATTGACGCGCGAACTGCTCACCGCGAAAGCGGCTCTCGACCCTGCGGGCGATGCCAGTCGGGGTACGATCCAAAATCCTGATGCGCTGCCACTGGAAGTCGCGCCCAAGGAACTTTATCGCAGCGGCTACTGGTTCCCGCGTCATGTCGATCGCAGCGGCAAAAATCGTTACCTGCCGTCGATGCAAGGCTCCGGCGAGAATCGCGTCACGTTCTATCCGAACGGCATCATCACGCTGCAGATGGGCAAAGCAGCCGAACTTCCCACAGGCGAGAAAGCGCTCGCGGAAGACATCGACGCGACCCATCGCGTCATTGAGCGCATGCTGCCCTTCGAAAGCACACCCCAAAACTAGCCGAGATGCATCCATGCTCAGCGACTTTGCGCTGATTTCTTTCCTTTTGATCGCGGCACACCTGCTGCGTACGGCAGTCCCAGCGCTCTCGCGCTTTTTGATCCCCACCTCGATGATTGCCGGCATCCTCGCGCTCGCGCTCGGACCCGGCGGCTACGACCTGCTGCCCTTCGCACGCGACGCCGCCGGCAAGGCAGACCTACTCGCCTACCCCGGGATCTTGATCACGCTGCTGTTTGCGACGCTGCTGCTCGGTCATCGCCCGACCATTAGTCTCAAGACTGCCTGGCACGCCAGCAGTTCGTCCTTTCTCTACAACCTCGCCTCCGAGGTGATGCAGTACGGCGTCGTGATTTGTCTCGGTGTCGCGCTGCTCGCGACGCTGTTCGTCGATCTTCGACCGGAGTTCATCGTGATGCTGCCCTCGGGCTTCGCAGGAGGTCACGGCACGGCTGCCTTGTTTGCGGATGCACTGCCGAATTGGGAGGCTGCACGCAGCATCGGCTTCACGTTTGCGACGATCGGTATTTTGTTTGCCGTTTTCGGTGGGCTCGCGATCATCAACACGGCACGCCGGCGTGGCTGGGTGAAGACGCCGACTGATCCCGCATCAGCAGCGGCCGCCCAGCGCACCTTCGTGCCGCGCGAGGCTCAGGAGCCGATCGGCAGAGCAACGGTCAATGGCATGGCGCTCGAATCACTTGCCTGGCATGTTGCACTGGTGCTTGGAGTGTACGGCATGACGATGGTCTGTATGCCGCAGCTGCGCGATTGGTTGCCCGCGAATTTCGTGTTACCAGCCTTTGGTGTTGCCATGGTCTTGGGTTGGTTGACGCAAGCTACGCTCAATGCCGGCAAACTCGGCGAATATATTGACCAGAAGATCATTAGCCGGATCGGCGGCTTACTCGCCGATTATCTGGTCGCCTTTGGCATCGCTTCGATCAATATGCAGATCGTGCTCAATTACGTGCTGCCGATCATGGTTTTTTCTTTGCTCGGCCTCGCCATCTGCATGAGCTGGATGCTGATCGTAGCGCCGCGGGTGTTCGGTGAGCGCTGGTTCGATAACGCGATTTTTACCTATGGCTGGAACACCGGCACGATCGCCTTTGGTGTCGCACTGCTGCGTATCGTCGATACCCGCAAGGACTCACGAGTGCTCGCCGACTACGGAATCGCCTTCATCGCCATCGGTCCGCTGGAAGCGCTGCTCTACACCATCGTGTTGACGGCGCTGGCAACAGGACAACTGCTGATGCTCGGCATTGCGCTCATCGTCATCGCACTGGCACTCGCCGCACTGGCGATCTGGCGTACGCGCAGAGCATCCGCCATACTACTTTGTCTACCACTCGCGCTCGCTGCCTACCCAAACCAACTTCAAGCCGCCGAGGCACCGGCAAAAACCATCGCCGAAATTGTCGCGGCGATGACCACGGAGGAAAAAGTTAATCTGGTGGTCGGCACGGGGGTCACCTTGCGCGAGCTCGTGCTACCTGCCGAGTTCCAGCGACCTACGACCGGTGACAAGCCGCTGCGCATCCAGGGCGCGGGGGCCGAAACCTATCCCATCGCACGCCTCGGCGTTCCCGCCATCACCCTGGCCGACGGGCCAGCCGGGCTCCGTATCGACCCGCATCGCGAAGGCGCAACCCAAGATTTCTTCGCCAGCGCTTTTCCGATCGGCAGTGCGCTCGCGGCGAGTTGGGATACCGATCTTGTCCGTCGCGTCGGCTCGGCCATGGGCAGCGAAGCCCGTGCTTATGGGGTCGATGTGATTTTGGCACCGGCGCTCAACATCCATCGCAACCCCTTGGGAGGCCGCAACTTCGAGTATTACTCGGAAGATCCACTGCTCAGCGGGCGCATGGCAGCGGCGATGGTCAAAGGCATACAATCGGAGGGTGTGGGCGCGACGCTCAAACATTTTGTCGCCAACGATCACGAGTGGAACCGATTCACCATCGACGTTCGCCTCAGCGATCGAGCACTACGCGAGATCTATCTTCGACCCTTCGAGATCGCCGTCCGCGAGGCCGAACCGTGGGCGGTCATGTCCTCCTATAACAAAGTCAACGGCACCTATACGTCAGAGAGTCCGCGCTTGCTGACTGACATCTTGCGCAACGAACTCGGCTTTCGCGGCATGGTGATGACCGACTGGTTTGGAGGCGTTGATCCTCTGGCTCAGGTCAATGCAGGCAATGATTTGCTGACACCCGGGACCATCTCCCAGCAACGAACTCTGCTCGACGCCGTCGCAGCAGGCAAACTACCGCCCGATATCCTTGACCGTAATGTCGGTCGCATTCTCAAACTCATCCGCCGTACGCCAAGCCATCGCGGGATTACGCCTACCAACCATCCCGATCTGGCCGCACACGCGCTCATCGCCAGAGAGGCCGCTGCCGCAGGCATAGTGCTGCTGCAAAATAACAATGCGCTGCCGTTGCGATCCGGCGTGCGCATCGCGCTGGTCGGCAACGCCGCGTATGCAACCGTCATCGGTGGCACGGGCAGTGGCGACGTCAACGAAGCCTACGCCATCTCGATTGCCGAGGGCTTGAGTGAGGCCGGTTTCAGTGCCGATCGCAGCCTCGCTGCACACTACGACGCACTGATCAAAAGCACTCGCGCTCGCCGCGGTACACCACAGTCATTGCTGCCGCAGCCCATGAGCGCAGAGACCCCCATTGCGATGGACCATATCGACCGTAGCGCCCTCGAGAATGACGCCGCCATCCTCGTCATCGGACGCAAATCCGGAGAGTTCGCGGATCGCTCGAAAGCCGCTGGCGATTTTGCCCTGAACGAAAGCGAAGTCATGCAGCTGCGCGCCTGGTCACGCCACTTCCGTGCTCGGCAAAAGCCGTTCGTGGTGGTGCTCAACGTTGGCGGCGTGATCGAAACCGCGAGCTGGAAAGATCTTGCCGATGCGATTGTGCTCGCCTGGCAACCGGGCCAGGAAGCCGGTCACGCAGTTGCGGCGATACTTGCTGGACAAATCAATCCCTCAGGCAAACTGCCCACCACGTTCCCGATTGCTTTGGCAGACACCCCATCCTCAAAGAATTTTCCAGGTCGAACGCTGCTAGGGCCCGATCCGAAAGCCCGTGGGCTCTTCGCCGTCACCGACCGCGCTGCCGAGATCGTTTACGAGGACGATATCTGGGTTGGCTATCGACACTTCAGCACGCGACGCGTGCCGGTATCCTTTCCGTTCGGCTTCGGCCTCTCCTTCACGCGCTTCGACTATTCGAAACCACGAATCGTAAGCCGGCTGTTCAAGGACCCTGTTGTGCTGGACGTGAAGGTCAAGAACTCCGGACGGGTGCCGGGTCGTGAGGTCGTGCAGATTTATGTCTCGCCGCCCGAGGAGGCCGGGACTAACGGTACCCCAGAACGGCCGACGCTTGAGTTGCGCACGTTCGCGAAAACCAGATTGCTCAAGCCCGGCGAATCGGAGACCATGAGATTTTCGCTATCGGCCCAGGACTTCGCTTTCTTTGATGAAACGGTCTCGTCGTGGCGCGTGCCGCCCGGCAAATACACTCTTCACGTCGGGGCTTCGTCCGCAGATATCCGTGGCTCCGTACAGTCTCCGGTAAAGGCCGGCGCCCTGCCACGCTGACGATGCTCGGATCGACCCGGCACACAGTTGTCGTCGTGCGTCCCGCGTCGCCGGCACCGCCGCATCAGAGAAACGCGATACCGATCAGGCCCAACCAACCGAGCCGCGACCACCGGTGAACGATGGGGTTTTGGTGATTCCAAACTCCGAGCGCCCCCAGAACACCTGCAGCGCCCGCACCGGGGATCCAGAAGCCCGCGACACCCAGCAGACCGAGTGCCCCGAGAAGCCGCACATCCGCACCGACTCGCTCGCGATCGACTGGATTCCTGATGCCATAGAGCCCGATCAGCCCGATCAAACCAATGAGCCCCATCCACCCTGCCAGCGCCGAATTCAACATGTTCATGTCACACAACGATGCCGCTTTCGTCGGCAGAAAGTCAGTTAGCTGCTAGAGCCGGCGGCACCGCCACTCTCCGTTTGCCTGCGCTGCGGTTTTTGCATATTTTCTACCGTGGCGATCAACCGGCCCGGCGGCCGTCAACGAGTGAGTGGATTGAATAAGCGAACATCAGACAAGCCCCCTAATTGCTGGGAGTGTCACCACTTCGGGGTGACTTGGGAGACCGCCTTCCCTTACTTGTGCAAAGAAATAGGGTTCAAGAGTGCGCGCCTACCGAGCCAAGAAGTACTCGCGGCAGACGGCCACCCCTGCCGAGCGTTCTCCAGCAAAACAACCGTGCCAAAAATGCCGGGCGAGCGCTCAGATTTCTGGAAATAGAGCCGACTAGGGGGCTATGTACATTGGATACGCAGCCCGATTGCACCATCGCTGGTCTGCCCAGGACCCGATCAAGCGCGAATTTCGCTGCTCCCGCTGTGGCAGGCGCTGGCAGCCGAACGCCGCATCCCCGCAAACGACCAGTGACTGCGAGACCTGTCGACCCAAAACGCCGTCGTCCGACCCCGTGCCCGCTCGTCGGGAGTGGATCGCCTAGTCGCACCGACCATCGCGGAACTGCGCGGACGAGTCTGCGAGTACGAAGCGCTCTATTGCTTTTGACCGCCGCGTGCCTGAGCGCCCTGCTCAGCGCCTGCGACGACTACTCGATGAGTCCCCAAAAAATCAAGGCGGACCGTCGAACTTATTTCGCTTGCACGGGTTTCGTTCGCGTTCACAAAGAACAAAAGTCCGGTCGACAACTTTATTCGGTGCTATTCACCGATTCACGCGGGATCGAGAAGTCGCTGGAGTCAGTCAAGTCGCTGGAAATCACTGCTATTCCCTCTCGGGTTACGGTGCCCATGCCGTCGTCGCCACCCGACCCGATCAAAGATAAAGACGATGATGGCTTGCCGTTCAAAAACGGTTGGACCTACTCGTGGCCGGATGGAACCGCCGCCAAACTGGTCGATGGTCGTTGGACTCCAATACAACAACGCAATCCCGTGTGCGCACCCGAGAATTCCTGATCACGTGGCAAACCTTCGCCGTCGCCGCCATTCCGGGGATGGCGGGCTCGGTCTGGGCCACTTTGCGTCTCACCCCAATCATGGAAGGCGTCGATCTTGCAGAGTGGGTGCTTCTGGCGTCGCTGCTCACGGTCGTGCTCAGTATCAGCCAGTTCGGCATAAAGCCCTGCTACATGCAGGAGGTGGCGGATCGCGGCAAGGAAGCGCGCTACGCGGCGCTGCGGGTCTCCTTGCTATTGATGGGTACGACGGGTTTTTTGGCAGGTAGTGCTGTAGCCATTGCTCTTTTTTTTCTTTGGCGCCTCGACTACTGGCACAACATCGCCGTACTCGCCTGGCTACCGATTTACGGCATGTTTGCCAACCTCGGCATGATGCTGCACACCGATCTACGTGCGCTCGGCGGTGCACGCGTACTCGCTGTAGTCGCCGGCGTCACCTTTCCGCTATTCGCCGTGCTCATGGAACTCACCCTCCGAGCCGATATCAACCCGTTGGCGGCCTTTTTTGCGGCCCAATGCGCCACATCGCTCATCACCATCGCCTACCTCGGACATCGCGCAGACGTCATGCAACACGCAGGGCTAGACAAACAATTTTTGCGCCGCGCGTTGCTGATCGGTCTGCCGGTCATGGGCGGCTTACTCGCCAAATACGTTGCAGACCTGACGGTCAGTGCCACATTCCGCTGGGCCGCAGATGCGTCGGTCGCCGGGTCTTTCGGCCTTGCGGTCCGGGCAACCGAACCACTAATGTCGCTGTTCATAGGTGCGTTTCAGATGGCCTGGGGCGCCACCATTTATCAGTGGATCAAGCAATCGGCCGACGGTGCGATCGTCCGCCGTTACTCCACCCAATCGTGGTGGCTGGTCGTCGCAGGAATACCGCTCGGTATCGTCATCGCCGCACCGATTCTTTTTTATGTCAAAGCCAATGGCGTGACGACTCTCGATTGCCTATTCGTCGGCATGATGATTTCTCGACTGCTTGCGTTTGGCATGGCCTCGACGATGGGCTTCGGGCAGACCCTGCAGCGCAATTACCGGGTCGGCATGCGACTGCTGCTTGCAGAGATGGTCGTCAGCATCAGCACGCTGCCGCTGCTCGCGATCGCAAGCACGCCCTCGGCGATCGTCGCTGCGGCAGTGATCCCCTGGTGGTTCGTGATGCGACTGCGCTCGCACTCGAATAGAGTGGTTCAGACTCTCGTCACTAACTGAAGCGAGCGCGCCCCAAAGCCAAAAATCCCAACGTCGATTACTACCCCGCGGTGCTCGCCGAATCGCTGCAAACAAGGCTGCTTTGGAAGTCGCACAAGACACACGAGATGAGAATTTGGTGGAAGGGGAGGCTACCTAAAGAGCCTCATAACTAATTTATTTTTCTGCATTTATACCTAAGTTTAGACGCAGAATACCCCCAAAAATACCCCCTAAACGCATGGCTTATCCTACCGACCCTAATTTCTTTTGTAGGTCCAATAAAATCGGTTACTCGCAACGGAGAATGAATCGTCCTAGCGCAACCTCGCGGCTAGAGGTACTCAACCATCGGGGGTACCTAAGGTATGGACGATTAGCTTTTCTGCTTATCTAGCGAATCGAGCGAGAATCCCCTAATCGCCCCGTCCAAGTAGCAAGCAGCACACACTTGGAGCAGCTTATTGATCACGGACGGATCGCTAACGCCGCAGTGCTCAATCGCTTCCCGCCACAAGTGACCATGTTCTTGTATCGCTTTAGCTCGTATCTCGTCTTGTCCCGGAAATTCTTTTGTGCTCATCGGCGAAAGCTCCTATAAAAAAATTGCTCAAGGCTCAATCGGTGCGACAGGCTTGTACACCCCCCGCAATTTCAGGCACCCAGCAGGTGATTCAATTTACTAATCAGAGAGAAACTTTCCAAGTGTTTCCGCGTCGCCTCGGCGCCTTCTTGGGTACCCCCATCACCGACCGGTGGGCTTCATCGGGTAAGCGTGCTGACTGGTAACCTCTAATCGGCTACCGCAATTACTCGCGACGATGGAGCCCTGACCCGCCCCGCTTGACGACCCGCAGCAACTCCTTTGCCTATTTCGGCTTGGGGTACAGGACAAGATTCACAGCTCCAACCCTCTCCGCGCCGCGGGTAGACAGGTCTGTGAGCTCTCGCGTTATATTCCCGGACGGAGACTTATCAAATGCTCAGAATCCTCTTCGCCATCCTCATCGCAGCCGCGTGGCTAGACGCTCACGCGCAGTCAGCCCCGCCGCTGCAGCCAATACCCCGCGACGGCACCTGTCCCAGCGGCTATTACGCGAGTGATAAACATTGCATCGCCGCGACCGACTCGGCTGAAGCCGTGATTCCTCGCGCTGGCTCATGTCCCGCGGGTTGGTATGCGAATGGGAATTACTGCGTGTCAACAAAATGATGACTCCACATATTGTTCCGCTTCTTCATCCGTCCCCGCTGGCTTTAGAACCATTTGAGTACCGGCCAGCACCGGAGAAGATCCTCTCTGGAGATCCGCTACAGCGTGTCTGGTCACACTACTCGGATTCGAGCGGTAAATTCTCAGTCGGAGTTTGGGAATGTGAACCGGGTGCTTGGCGAATCCACTACACAGAGCAGGAGTACTGCCGTATTGTGGCGGGACGTAGTCGTATAACAAATGACGATGGGGTTATTCGCGAGGTGATAACTGGCAACGAGTTCGTGATTCCTCGGGGACTCACAGGAATTTGGGAAGTCATCGAGCGCACCCGAAAGATTTATGTGATTTGCGAATACGCAAATTAAGATGAGATCGACATCGGATTCGCTAATCAAGAATCGAGTTACGAGAATCGGTGAGCTGAGAAGTCCGATCACGATTTTTCGCCGCTCCGTAGGACGTCATCGCGATTATGTTATCGGTGTTTTACCTGACCGGGAGTCACTGGTTTGAGGGCTCGCCACAATGCCTAACCCGCCTATCCCATCGTTACCTCGCGAGGCCCTCGCGCCTGAGCTACAGGAGGCCCATGACCGAGCACAGTCGGCGAGGGGCGATGCCACTTTCATCAGCGTGATGGGTCACGCGCCAGAACTCTTTGAGTGGTATCGCGAGTTTTACAGTAGGGTGTTCTATGGCGGTCGTGTCCCGGTACGTATCAAAGAGGTAGTGCGTTTACGCTTGTCAACGTTGCACGGCTGCGCATTCTGTAATCGCGGGAATCGCTTGGATGCCGTAAGGGCGGGTCTTGACGACACTCAGTTGCGCTTCATCAGCGACGAGACAGCGGCCTGCTGGTCGCCGGCAGAGCGGGCGGCGTTGCGCCTTGCAGCCACGATGGCACTGACCGCTCCCCGGGGGTATCTCGATCCGGCGCTTTATGCTGAGCTCCGATCCCATTTCGATGACGCACAGATTGTGGAGCTGGGTATGACCATGGCGGTTCTCACCGGTATGGCAAAATTTCTGTTCGCGTACGATCTCGTCGAAAAAGAAGATTACTGCGAGTTTGGTACCGGTTGAAGCGGTCCTCCTTCCTCAAACATATATGTAACCGCGCGCGCCCCCTCTCGGAATTACCCTCCGCATCGCGGGTGACGTGATGGTCGCAGAATTTCAACGTACGGTGATTGTTATCACACCGGAGACGACTGCCGGCTTGTGCGGGACGTGGTTACGATCACCCAACACGAGTTGCAGCGTGTGTCGGCCGAGCGCGAGGTCGAGCGTCGCCTCAGTTTGACCTTTACCGAAGTGAACGTGATTTGCGTCGACGGCGATCACTTGTCCTGCGGGCGGGGTCGGCGCATCGATAATTAGGTGGTGGTGTCCGGTGTCCGGAAATTCGATGCCCGCAGGCGCGATACCCATTCCTGTGAGGCCCATCACGACTTTCACCGGACGCGTGACGGTATCGCCATTCTTGAGATTCACGAAATAGACCTTAGCGCCTGGCGGAGCCGTGGTTTCTGGCATTTGGGCCGAGGCATTACTAATTACTAGAGCCAAAATAACCGCTACGAGGCCGGAAAGCTTCATAACAAATTTCCTCTAGACAAAATCCAGTCGGCGAGCGACAAAGTATGAACACGTCCAACGAGGCTAGCGCGGGTCAGGGAGGCATGCAACTATCTACTGGGTGGGGTGTAGCGGCAGGAACACGAAAGGAGAGTCCTTAGTTTCGCTGGCGCTATAGTCGCGGCGGGAGGGTCGCGCAATCATCCAGATAGTAGAAAAGATAGAAAAGTTTTTCGGTTCAGCCGGCAAATTAGTTTTTGCTTTATTTCTGGCTGGCGTGGGCCTCTTTGCGATTGTTGAGATTTACTCAACGACCACAACTTATTTTGAGAAAAAGTCATTAGAAAAGTACGCGGTCGCAAAGCCATGGGCTGAGTGACCTGCCTGCATTGATTGGTCCAGTCTGATTGTTAGTTTACGCAGCTTTCTTTGACTGTGTTATCTGCATCGTTGCGGGACGCCGAGCCTCTAGCGCCGGAGGTCTGTAACCGAGGGCGCTATGGGGGCCGACTCCGGTTGTAGTGATTTCTCCACTGCTCGAGCAGCACCTGTGCTTCACGCAGCGTGTAACACAGTTCGCCGTTTAAGAATTCATCCCGGAGTTTCCCATTGAAGCTCTCGCAGTACCCGTTCTCCCACGGACTTCCGGGCTCGATGTACAACGTCTTCGTGCCGCGCCTCTCAAGCCAAGCCCTTAAGCGTCTCGCAACCATCTCGGGCCCATTGTCTGAGCGC
>VGUP01000033.1 GCA_016874175.1 Gammaproteobacteria bacterium
GCAAAGAAGGACTCGAGCCCTATCTCAAGACCAAAGGCGTCTCGATGACATGGTGACGAAGAGGCACTATTGCGCACTCCCTGTGCTGGTTCAGGATTCTCGGAAAGCCTCGAGTAATCTTTGATATTCCGGTGACTGCCCGAGCAGACGACGACTCGCACGATGTAACGCGCGTATCGCGTCGGGTTGTAGATCAAAGGAAGTCGGCAGTTCGACGAGTGCGGCAAACTCCGGCTCGGCGCGCAATGAGTCGATCTCGATCTCGATGTAGTGCAGCTCTGCATACAGCTCGCGAGCCTCGGCCTCGAGCGCAGCGCGCAGTCGCAGCTTGCTTTCTGCGGTATAGCGGTCCACCGGTACCGTACCCATCAAGCGCAGCATTTACAGCGCAGGCGGGGATTGCCGATGCTCACCCACCCACATCGATTTCGCATCGCCCGCATTCACCGACAGATACACGATCCGTCGTACCGGCTTTGAGGTCGAGGCGTATCGCGGTTGCATGTGATCGTCGCCATCGGCGAGCGCATCGAATATGGCGCGTGCGCCGAGATTATCGCTGAGCGCACCATCGACCGAATACAACCAAGGTATCCAGGCGTTAGCGGACTTCGCGGTCGAAGTAATCGACTCGCCATGATCGCAAGCACTCGCGTAGTTGCGCACCGTGATCGGTGTCAGCAAGGTCGGAACGAGCGAGGACGCCGCGACGGTGCGAGCGATTGGAAACCGTGATAAATCACTGCAGATGGCATCGAAGTTGTCCTACGTAAATTCCAATCCTGCCGCGAGGCTGACTTCATTCGAATTGATGATCAAAAAAGGGCGGTTCCCGCGGGTGTCGAGATCGGCAAACGTCGCGCTATGAAAAAGCTCGCGGTCGAAAAACTCGGCGTAAGCATCGCTCCGCGAATACTCTCGCGACCCAAGACGCAGCCAACCAGAGGGACTCCAAAGAATTCGACGACTCAGAGTGCGGTGATGTCGCGAACGAGAAATCTCGCGGTGAAGTCCTCGAACAAGGGATCGCCAAAGAGGACGTAGTAAGCCGCCGGCACGGCACCTCCCGAGACCGCAGAAATGACATCCACCTCATCGAGCAAACGACTACGGTGGCCATCACGGTTTACGGGGTCGGCCGCAAGCTGCTCGAGAACCCCGTAAGCCATGGTCGAGGCACGCATACCGCCGCCCGACAGGCTGAGCAAAAAAAGCAGGTCGTCATCGCCACGAGCGCGCAGCACCGTCGCCATACGATAGCCTTGTGGTTCGCGGGTCGCGGTGATGGGTTCGCCAAGATAGGCACGCGGCGCGGCGCACCCGGATAGCAGTGTGCATCCGGCCAGCAGCCAAAGTACCAAGAAACCCGAGCCGCCGAGTCTGCCACCTGCGCGCATGTCGCCTCACGACCATCAGGGGCGACAGGCTGCCATCTCAGGCCGCTTCACTCATGCCGAGTAACGCACACCCTCGCCGGATGAATCACCAACTGCCGGTGTTCGGCATCGAAACCCAAGGCTCGATGGGCGCGAGCGCGCCGCCGGCCTGCAGCAGCTCGATCGAAATACCATCGGGTGAACGCACGAACGCCATACGACCGTCGCGCGGCGGGCGCAGGATGGTCACGCCATGATCGGCGAGGCGCTGACACGCAGCGTGAATATCAGCCACGGCATAAGCGAGATGGCCGAAGTTGCGACCACCGGTATAGGTCTCGGGGTCCCAGTTGTAGGTGAGCTCAACCTGCGCAGAGTGATCGCCGGGCGCAGCCAGAAACACCTGCGTGTAGCGCCCCTGCGGGACTTCTTTTTTAGAAAGCAGTTCAAGGCCAAGAGCGTCCCGATAGAATCGCAGCGAGGCTTCGAGGTCGGTCACGCGGACCATCGTATGCAAATATTTCATGCCCCAAATTATAGGACCTGCTGGTGAGCTTGTCTGAAGCAGAATGGCTGGCGATCCTCACCAGTCTGCAAGTGGCGCTGCGCGCATTGCTGTTCACGCTGCCGCCTGCGCTGTTCTTCGGTTGGTTGCTGGCGCGTCGTCGTTTCCCGGGACGTGCCCTGCTCGACGCGCTCGTGCACTCCCCGCTGGTATTGCCGCCCGTAGTCGTCGGTTATCTGCTACTGCTTACACTGGGCGTTCAAGGGCCGATCGGCCGCTGGCTCGATAATGCCTTCGGCCTACGGCTCGTGTTCAGCACCAACGGGGCAGCCATCGCGGCGGGTCTCGTCGCCCTGCCCATCATGGTGCGCACCATTCGCTTGTCACTCGAAGCCATCGATCCGCGGCTCGAGCTCGCCGCGCGTTCGTTGGGAGCCGGAGCACTCGATCGATTTCTATCCGTCACGCTGCCGCTTGCACTGCCGGGAGTACTCGCCGCCGCAGTGCTCGGCTTTGCGATGTGCCTCGGCGAATTCGGCGCGGTCATCACCTTTGCAGCGAACGTGCCCGGCGAAACGCAGACGCTCGCACTCGCCATCTACGGCGCCTTGCAGGCGCCTGATGGCGAAGCGATGGCCATGCGACTGGCACTCATTTCTTTGACCATCGCCTTGCTCGCCTTGCTGGGTGCCGAGTGGCTGGGTCGGCGTGCCGGCCGCTGGAACGCCCGTCCATGACGCGTGCGCTCACCATCGATATCCGCCATCAACGCGGTGACTTTCGACTCGAGACTCGATTCGAGGCGCCAGCGACCGGAGTGACCGTCGTCTTTGGCGCCTCAGGTGCGGGTAAATCAACGCTGCTCGATCTCATCTGCGGTAACCTGCAACCCGATCACGGCGCGATCCGCATCGGCGAACAAGTATTCGTCGATACGAGCCGCGGCATTCATCTCTCGACCGAGCAACGTGCCATCGGTTGGGTGCCGCAGGACGGGCTGCTGTTTCCACATCTCGATGTCGCCGCCAATCTCGACTTCGGTGCGCGTCGATCACGTCGTCATCAATCGGCAGTCAATACGCAACAAGTCATCGATACTTTGGGGCTGGGCGCACTACTGCAGCGCTGGCCGCGCACGCTTTCCGGCGGCGAGCGTCAACGGGTCGCGCTTGGCCGTGCGCTGCTGTCGAATCCCTCGCTGCTGCTGCTCGATGAACCACTCGCTGCACTCGATGCACCGCGCAAAGCAGAAATCCTCGCACTGCTCGAGCTGATCAAGCGCGAATTTGCGATCTCGGCGATCTATGTCACGCACAGTCTCGCCGAGGTACTGCGACTTGCTGATCATCTGGTGTTACTCGATGCGGGCAAAGTTGTAGCCAGCGATCGTATCGACGCCTTGATGGGTCGCGCGCACACGCCTTTGCTCTCGATGCGCGCTGATACCGGCAGCCTCCTGACACTGCAGGTCGCGGGACGCGATCCGGCAGGCGACGGCTGGCTGACCACACTCGAAGGTCAGACCGTACTCATCCCGCGGCTGCCGCTCGCGGCCGGCATCCCGGTCCGCGCGTACGTGCCGGCGAACGAAGTGATCATCGCAACGCAGGCGCCGCAGGGACTCTCGGTACGCAATGCCTTGCAGGCGAAAATCCTTTGCCTGCGCGACCGTGGTGACGGTTCGGTGTTGGTCGAGCTTGCCGTCGGCGCACAGCGTCTGCTCGCGGCGGTCACTCCGGCGGCCGTCAGCGCACTCGCACTCGCACCCGAGCAGCCGGTCTATGCGCTGGTGAAATCGGTGTCGCTCGACGCCCCTGCAGGCGGTCGCCTGCTCGAGATGGGCTAGAACATCTGCGAAGGACCCGGCGCCTCGGTTTCTTTGACGGCATGTCGGGCAGCGATGAAATCGCCGGTGATCATGGCATCGTAGGATTGGCCCGGTCCGACCATCGGGTAGACACCGGCGTCAGGATCGATGATGACCTCAAGAAAAGCGGGCCCCGGATATCGAATGAATTCTTCGACGACCCGCGGCACATCCACCTTGCGATCGAGACGAACAGCGAACGTGAACCCGTCGGCCTGCGCCGCTTTGACGAAATCTTTTTTGTGCAGTGATTTGTCGCTGGCCGACATGCGTCCCTTGAAGAACAGCTTCTGCCATTGCTTGACCATGCCATCGCCGAAATTGTTGAGTACCACGACTTTGACCGGCAAATCGTAGGTGGTGACAGTCTCGAGTTCGCCGAAATTCATGCGGATCGAGGCGTCACCGTCAATGTCGATGACCAACGCCTTGGGGTTGGCGAACTGCGCACCAATCGCCGCCGGCAAACCAAAGCCCATCGTACCCATCGAACCCGAGGTCAACCACAGTCGCGGCTGTCGAAAATCGAAGTATTGCGCAGCCCACATCTGATGCTGGCCAACGCCGGTGGCGATGATGGCGTCGCCACGAGTTTGCCGATTGATTTCTTCGATGACGTAATAAGGCTGAATCAGCTGGCTGTCGCGGTCGTAATTCATGGCGTGCCGACGACGCAACTCGGCTAGCTCGGCATGCCAAGCGGCGAGATCTGGCCGAAATCCGCTCGCCTTGCCGTGAGCCGTGAGCGTCGCGAGGGCCTCGCGCAGTTGTCCGACGTGACTCCAATCGACGCGCTTGACCTTGTTGATTTCGGCGCGATCGATATCGAGGTGAGCGATTTTTTTGGCCTGCGGCGCGAATTTGCCGGGTACGCCGGCAACTCGATCGTCGAAGCGCGCACCCACGGCAATCAGCATGTCGCAGTCTTCGACGGCGTAATTGGCAAACGCCGCGCCATGCATGCCCAGCATGCTCATCGAGAGCGGATGCGTCGTGTCGAAGACGCCGATACCCATCAAGGTAGTCACCACGGGGATGCCAAAAGAAATGGCAAAGTCGCGGAGGGCGGCCGCGGCCTCGCCATTGACTGCACCGCCGCCGACGTAGAGCAAGGGGCGGCGCGACGCTGCCAGCATCGCGAAAAATTGCTCTGCTTCGTCGGTCTCGATGGCGGCGTGCGCCGCAGCGAACAGCCGCTTGCGATATCCCGGGATGGGCAGCAGCCCCTCGCCGGCAAACGTGCCGCTCCAGTTCTGAACATCTTTGGGGACGTCGATGACCACCGGCCCGGGGCGCCCCGTTCTGGCGATTTCGAATGCGGTGCGTATCGTCGCCTCGAGCTTGGTCGGGTCGGTCACCAAAAAAATATGTTTCGCCACGGCGCCCATCAGCGCCGGCACGGGTGCCTCTTGGAACGCGTCGGTACCGATTGCCCCAGTCGGCACCTGCCCACAGATGACGATCATGGGAATGGAGTCGGCCATCGAGTCGCGCACCGGAGTCACGGTGTTGGTGGCACCGGGACCCGAGGTCACGATGCATACACCAACCCGACCACTCGCCCGCGCGTAGCCTGCGGCCATGAAGCCCGCACCCTGCTCATTCGCCGGAACGATCAACGGCATTTGCGGCAAACCGCCCGCCGTCTGTTCCCGGTTGTAGCGGAACACCGCGTCGTAGGTCGGCAGGATCGCACCGCCCGAATAACCAAAGATGACCGTCGTGCCTTCGTCTGCGAGTACCTGAACGATCATCTCTGCGCCGGTCATGGTGGTGCCGGCGCGCGGGTGGCGGGCGGCGGCAGCGAATTGTGTGGCGGCAGGCTCGGACATGGCGATCAACCGGAAAAACGTGCAGGGGGTCAGCCAGACTACCAGTTCAGCCGTGCCGTGCAATATGCTTCACGACCCATGCGACACATCATCGCCATCAACCTGCAAAACGAAGCGGGCGCCCTGACACGGGTCGCCGGTCTGTTTTCGACTCGCGGCTACAACATCGAATCGCTGTCCGTAGCGGCGACCGACGAGCCGACGGTATCGCGAATCACGCTCGTCACCAAAGGTTCGGACTTGGTCATGCAGCAGATCATCAGTCAGCTCAACAAGCTGATCAATGTGGTCGCGGTCGAAGACATGACGCAGGGTGAGCATATCGAGCGCGAACTCGTGCTGCTCAAACTCAAGGTGCGACTTGAGCAAGCGGACGCCGTACGCGGTTATGTGGTGCGCGCCGGTGGCCGCGTCCTCGATCCGGCCAGCGATGGCTTCATCGTCGAACTCACCGCGAGCGAAGCCGAGATCGACAAGTTCATCACCGATCTTTCCAAGGGTGCCGAGCTGCTCGAGGTGGTGCGCAGCGGCGCACTCGGTATCAGTCGACTCGAGCGTGCGGCGCGTCAGCGCCGCGAGTGAGTCGCGGCCGCATCTGCAGCCTCATCACGCCCGGCATCGTAATCGTAGAGTGTGCGGAGCTCCGCCATTCCAGCACCGAGGGCTTGCACTTGCTGCTGCGGGTCATCGGCAAAATAAAGTTCGGAACGCGCGCGTGACATGGCAAGCGCAGCGGTCACGCGCGCATGTCGTGCCAACTCATAACGACGCAGCGCGTCATCGAGCTCGTTGTGACCCTTATCGTCGCTATTGATAGCGTGGCTATCGGTGCTGCTCTGATTATCTTTGAGGGCGCTCATGACTCTTCCGAGCACAGCGGCGTCCTCGAGGGCCATCACTGCACCTTGTCCGGTGAAAGGCGGCATGGCATGCGCGGCGTCACCCAACAACGTGGCGCGTGCCAAGGTCCAGGTCGGCAACGGGTCACGGTCGAAGAGCCCCCACTTGAACAAACGCTCTGCCGGCGTGAGTCGCAGCAACTCGAGGCTGTGCGACTCGAAGTCGGCAAACTCGGTCAAAAGTTCATCAAGACCGGAGCGTACCGACCAGCCCTCCTCCATCCACGTACTACGACGAGCGATGGCCACGAAGTTGACCAAGGCACCGCTACGCAATGGGTAGCGCATCAACAGACGACGTGGTCCGACGGTCATGCATAGCGGCGGCTCGAGCAATTCGCGCGGCACTAAGTCGCCCGGAATCAGACCGCGCCAAGCCACATAACCGGTGAAGTTCGGTCGGTCAGGTCCGAACAGCGAACTACGTGTCACCGAGTGAATACCGTCGGCACCGACCAGCCAGTCGGCCTCGTGGCGACGGCCATCCTGCAACTCGACGCTGGCCGAGCCGGCCGTAGAGTGCGCGCGCCGAATTGTGGCAGTTGTCGTGATGCAATGCGGATCGAGTGCCTGTACGGCCGCCAGCAAAGACGCGTGCAAATCGGCACGGTGCACGTGATACAGCGGCATGCCGTAGCGCTCGCGGCTTTGATCTTGCGGCAGCTGCACCAGTACCGCACCAGTTTTGAAGTGACGAATGCAGCCTGCAGGAGGTTGCGAGCCGATCCGCTCTAGCTCAGCTTCGAGCCCGAGATAACGCAGGGCCTTGCCGGCGTTCGGCGTGATGCTGAGCCCCGCACCGACTTCACCCAAAGCAGCAACCTGCTCGAAAACTCGAACCTGCTGCCCGGCGCGCAGCAAGCCCAAAGCGGCGGCGAGACCGCCGATTCCTGCGCCAACGACGATCGCCGAGCTCATGGCATCGCTTTACGACGTACCGGCAGCGGCGTACTGCATAAATCGATCTTGCCGGCCGGCACTTTGTACCAATCATCGCGACGATTGCGGCGCGCCTCGACCAGTGCGGCAAAACTCGCCGAATCGGTGCGCAGCAACTCAAGCTCGACGCGCTCGGTCGGCGGCAAATCGGCAGCAAACACCACTCGGCGGATGGGCGTGCGTTCGGCAGCTGTGGCATAGAACCCGAGGGCTTGCGTGCCGCGCGGCAGTGCAGCCAAAAGTTCCATGCCACTCACCGCACGACCGAGCACGGTGATATTGCGATCCAGTTGTCGCGGCGCGTGACCGATCACGACGTAAAGTTCGGCCCCGCTGCCGGAATCGGCTGCGGTGTCGCGACCGACGCCGAGCGTACCGTAGCAATGCGTCATCCAGAAGCGCCCCGCGTCACGATCCCCTGCGGCCCAAAAACCGTCCACGAACCCGACCTGCGGCGCGAATATATCGCCATCGGTCAAAGAATCGAATTTGATATCCGTTGTCCACTCGCGCTCGAATTCCGGAGGTACTCGCGCAGCGGCGCCGACAATGGTCTTTTTGCCATCGGGATCGCCCCACTGGGTGACGAAGTTGTCTTGCACGCGATTGATGCTCAGACCCTCAAACCAACCGGCGCGAACGAGGGCGCGCAGGTTCGCGACATGCTGCGGTGCAAAAACGGCTGACAACTCGAAAATGACGCGGCCCGCATCGAGGTCCATGTAGAGCGTGCGCTCGGGATCGAGACGGCGCCATTCCGTCGGCTTCGAGGCCGCCAACACGGCTGCCGCGGTCGAAGCCTGACGAGCTAGCGTGATCATGCCACTCGCCGGAAAAAGTGGTTTGCCTTGCGCGCCGTACAGTATTTCTTCGAAGCCGAAAGACTCACCGGAAAGTCGATAACTGATCTCGGGTGAAATTTTTTGCTTGAAGGCGGCGCTGTCGTAGCGGCAATCCTGCTTGCGGACACGCGCCGTGAACGTCCCCTCTGCAGCACGGCTCCAGCGGATTTCGCAACCGGCCTGAAAACCCTGCAGACCCGCCGCCTCGGCTGAACCGCCTTTGGCGAGTCGACTCAGCTTTACAGGATCGCTCTCGAGATTGGCGATTCCGAGTGTTGGCGGTATGACGAAGGCGCGCATCGTGTCCTGCTTGCGTGCCAGATTTTGATCGAACACGTAGATCTTCTGCTGCCAGGGCTGCTTTGAATCGAAGCCGTCCAGCGAGATCTGATGGTAGTAGACGTACTCGCCGAGTGCCGGCCAGTCGAGACGCGCGATCTTGTGGTACAAAGAAATCGAGCGTTGTGCCGTCGGATCGGTGGGATCAGCGACCACCCCCGAATAGCGTCCCGAGAACAACTGCGTGAGCTCGGCGAAGTCGGCAGCGCGGTCCCGCGCACTTACTGAGGCCGCCGCTGGCGCCACGACCGACCACAGGGCCAACAGCCACAAGCCGAAAACCTTGAGCCACTGGGACTCTGAACGCGTCAATTGCCGGAGTTCGATATGCATGCCGGCATTTTAGCCCGCCGGTAGTTCGCCTAGACTTCGCACCATGAACATTGATGCAAAACGCAAAGCCTTGGCCGGGAGCCTCGTCGCCCCCCTCAAAGGCGGCAGCAACGGCAAAGAGGCGACGGTACGCGTCGGCCGCGAGACTCAGGGCCGAGGCGGCAAAGGCGTTACGGTCATCACCGGCCTGCCGCTCGCACCGTCGGCGCTCGATGATCTTGCCAGACAGTTCAAGAAGCGTTGCGGTTCGGGCGGGAGCGTCCGAAACGGTGTGATCGAGATCCAAGGCGACCACCGTGACGTGCTGGTCGCGGAGCTGGTGCGACTCGGTTGGTCGGCGAAGCGCTCGGGCGGCTGACTTCGACGATCTCGAACTTCGGCAAGGCGGCGATCGGCACCGTCTGCCGCATCGTGCGCTCGATATCGCGCAACAGGCCAGCTTCGTCGCTCGATACCAGACTCACGGCGCGGCCGGTGGAACCCGCCCGCGCGGTACGCCCAATGCGATGCACATAGTCTTCGGGGACATTCGGCAGCTCGTAATTGACGACCTGCGGTAATTCTTTGATATCGATTCCGCGCGAGGCGACATCGGTGGCGACAAGCGCTGCGATATGCCCTGCTTTGAAATCTGCCAGCGCACGCACGCGAGCAGCCTGACTCTTGTTGCCGTGGATGGCTGCAGAGCGGATGCCCGCACCCTCGAGCTGCTGTGCGAGGCGATTCGCGCCGTGTTTGGTGCGCGTGAAGACCAGCGCCTGATACCACGGGCCCTCGTCGGTTGCGCCGTTGCGAAATAAATGAACCAGCAAATGCCGCTTGCTTTCTTTGGGCACGCGGAACGCCACCTGCGCTACGCGTTCGGCAGTACTGTTGCGCGGTGCAACCTCGATCTCGACAGGATTGCGCAACATGCGCGTCGTGAGATCACGGATATCCTGCGAGTAGGTTGCCGAGAACATCAGGTTCTGCCGCTGTGGCGGCAATATTTTGACGATTCGGCGGATATCGTGGATGAACCCCATGTCGAGCATGCGGTCGGCTTCGTCGAGTACGAAGTGGCGGACGGCGGCGAGATCGAGCGCACCCTGCCCCACGAGATCGAGCAACCGACCCGGCGTCGCGATCAGCAGATCACAACCATTACGCAGGGCATCGATCTGCGGACGTTCACTGACACCCCCGGAAATCACCTGCGTGCGCAGATTGGTGTAGCGCCCGTAGGTTCGCGCATTTTCACCGATCTGCGCTGCCAGCTCGCGAGTCGGGCTGAGCACCAGCACGCGCGGTGAACGCCCTACCGCCGCACCGAGCTTTTGCAACAAGGGCAGTACGAAACCCGCGGTTTTGCCGGTGCCGGTCTGTGCACCGGCCAATACATCGCCACCGGCGAGTACTGCCGGAATGGCCTTGGCCTGCACGGGAGTCGGCGTGTCGTAGCCTTTTTCCGCGACGGCGCGCAGCAGATCGGGCGTGAGCCCGAGATCAGAAAATTGCATGGGAACCGGGGAGAGGTAGCAAATGGGACCGCGAAGCGGCGGCGCGTTATATCACGACGCGGTGGATTGGCGCGACTCGAGTTCTGCCCAGCGTGCATAGGCTGCCTCGATGTCGGTCGTCATGGCCTGCAATAAACGCAGGGTTTCCCGTACTTCGTCGTGCGAGCGACCATAGAAAGCGGGCTCGGCCACGCGCGCATCGAGTGCGGCCTTTTCGGCCTCGAGTTGTTCGATACGCGTCGGCAGACCATCGAACTCGCGCTGCTCGTTGAAAGACAATTTGCGGCGTTTCGGCGCCGCATCACGACGCGGCTCTTCGCTGCGCGATGACACCGCACGACGCTCACCCTGCTGGCTGTCGCGCCAGCTACGCCAGTCGCTCCAGCCACCAATGAATTCGCGCACGCTGCCGTCACCCTCGAGCACCAGCAAGCCGGTGACGACACGATCAAGAAATGCGCGATCATGACTGACGAGCAGCAGTGTGCCGTCGAACTGCGCAATCCGTTCCTCGAGCAGCTCGAGGGTGTCGATATCGAGATCGTTGGTAGGTTCGTCCATCACCAGCAAGTTTGCCGGCCGCGCAAACAAACGTGCGAGCAACAACCGATTGCGCTCGCCACCCGACAAAGCGCGTGCGGGCGTCAGCAGTTGATCGGGGCGGAAGAGAAAATCGCGCAGATAGCCGGAAACGTGGCGGTTCTCGCCGGCGATCGGCACGAAGGCGTTGCCGCTGTTGACGTTATCAGCCACTGATGCTGCGAGATCGAGTTGATCACGTTGCTGATCATAGTAGGCGACTTCCAATCGCGGCCCGCACAGAACGCGCCCTTCCTGCGGTTCTAATTCGCCGAGCAGCAACTTGATCAGCGTACTCTTGCCAACTCCATTCGGCCCCACGATGCCGAGCCGATCACCGCGCATGATCTTCACGCTCAAGTTGCGAATGATGTTGCGATCGGCGAATCGTACTGTCGCCGACTCGGTCTCGAAAATGCGCTTCCCCGACTCGCTGGCCTCGGTGACCTCAAACTCCACGCGGCCGATACGATCACGACGTGCGCGGCGCTCGCGACGCATCTCTTGCAGGGCGCGTACTCTGCCTTCGTTACGGGTTCGTCGCGCCTCGACCCCTTTTCGTATCCAAACTTCTTCTTGTGCCAATTTGCGATCGAAGTCGGCATTGGCTTTGGCTTCGATTTCGAGCTGCAGATTTTTTCGGGTGACGTAATCGTCGTAGTTTCCCGGCCAGGAACTCAATTTACCGCGATCGAGTTCGACGACGCGCGTTGCCAGACGATTGACGAACGCACGATCATGACTGACGAACAACAAGGCACCGCGAAATCCGAGCATTATTTCTTCGAGCCACTCGATGGCGGCGATATCGAGATGGTTGGTGGGTTCGTCGAGCAAAAGAATATCGGGATCAGACACCAGCGCTCGTCCAAGCAAAACCCGACGACGCCAACCGCCAGAAAGTGTCGCGACCCTGACATCGATCGCCAACCCCAGCTTGGAGCAAACGGTTTCGACGCGGTGATTGATATCCCAACTGTCGAGATCGGGCGGAATACCGGCTCGTACGACTTCGAACACCGAGAGGTCATCAATGACATCGAGATCTTGTTCCAGCCAGGCGACGCGCGCCGTGGGTTTGACCCAGACGTCGCCATCATCGGCTACCCCGATACTCGCCACCAGCTTGAGCAAAGATGACTTGCCCTCGCCGTTGCGACCCACCACACAGACGCGCTCACCTTCGCCGACCAAGAGCTCGACCTGATCGAGCAAGGGTCGCGAGCCGAACGCCAGCGAAACTCCGGATAGACGCAGCAGCACTCAGGTAGCGGACTGTTTCAGTGCAAGACCATGTCGCATGAACCAGTCTGTGGCGCTGCGAAAGGCCGGCACGGCGTCCTCGACACGGTAGGACGCACGGTAGTCGGCATAAAAACCATGCTGTGCCTCGGGGTATACAGTAATACTCGAATCTTTGGTCGCCGCCACCAGTGCAGCCTGCATACGCTCGACCGTCTCCAGCGGAATGCCGCGGTCTCGACCCGCATAAAGGCCAAGTACCGGCGCGCGCAGCCGTGCTGCGACATCCACCGGGTGTTCAGGTTGCAAGGCGGTGGGCTCGCCCACCAGCCGTCCGTACCAAGCAACGCCCGCCGCAACCTCAGCCGAATGCGCGGCATACAGCCAAGTCATTCTCCCGCCCCAGCAAAATCCGGTGACGCCGAGCTTACCGGTCCCGCGCTCGCCGCGAGCCCATTTCACCGTAGCATCGAGGTCGCTCATCACTTGGGCATCAGGCACTTTGGCGACGATGTCGCGCATCAGTACCTGCATGTCGGTCACCGTCGCCGGATTGCCTTGCCGCGCGAAGAGCTCCGGTGCAACGCCGAGCGCGCCGAGCTTGGCGAAGCGACGACAGACATCGCGGATATGCTCGTGCACACCAAAGATTTCTTGAATGACGATGACGACAGGCAAGCGCTTCCCGTCGGCCGGTCGCGCAAAATACGCAGGCAGTTCACCATCGCCTACCGGAATGCGCGTCTCGCCGGCTTCGAGACCCGCCGTGTCGGTGCTGATTGTTGCCGCACTCACCGGCAGCGTCGCCGCAGCAAAACCACCGACCAGCGCCGTGGTGACGAAACCGCGGCGATCGATCGCAGCAAAGGGAAGAAGGCTTCTCAAATCGTCATGCATCGGCTCGGACATTGGGTTTTGCTCCTGAAACAGCTTGCTGTCGCGTTGTCGTTACTATCGCGATGTCGAGGAGACGAGCGGGATCATCACCTCGTTACGACGCATGAACCAAGGAATGAAGGGCGCGTCGTAGCGCGCGATGATCGCACTGTCGCCAGGTGCGGCGCGTAAGCCCTGTCTAGCCAGACGTGCGCGTAGATCACGTTCATACTCGCGGAAGTTTTCTTCAGTCCAACGCCCTGAGTAACGCCAGACTGCGACCGTCCGTGACGGCACTTCACGGATGGTGACCCGAGGATCGGTGGGCTTCGGCACGTTGTTGCGCGTGAACTTGCGCGGTACCACGAAACCCACGCGATACACACCATCGACATTGGCCTGTTCGACCGGTGCGGTCATGGCGATTTTTTCGCCGCTCGAATCGCGTGACTGCTCGACCGGCGCGGTCATGGCGATTTCGGTACGCGTCGTGTTGGCTCCGCTGATATAGCGAAACAGACGGCCGAAGGCGATGTTGCCGGCGTTCATGAATCCGGCATCGACTTCGGTCTCGGCAATCATGTACGGCGCGTACTCGCGCAACTCATACGCGCCGTCCTGCTCGAGCACGCGATATTCGGGGATCTCGATGGCCATGACGGGTTGGATTGCGACGAGTGCCAGCAGCGTTGCGACCAATGCTGCCGTAACGCGTCGCATCAGACCACCTCGAAGAGGCCCGCCGCCCCGATACCACCGGCGACACACATCGTCGTCACCACACACTTCGCGCCCAGGCGCTTGCCCGCGATCAGTGCGTGACCCACCAGCCGCTGTCCGCTCATGCCATATGGATGACCAATGGCGATCGCACCGCCGTCGATATTCAAGCGATCATCCGGCAGACCGAGCTTGTCACGGCAATAGAGCACCTGTACGGCAAAGGCTTCGTTGAGTTCCCACAGGCCAACGTCTTCAAGTTTGACGCCGGCACGCTGCAAAACCTTGGGCACCGCAAACACAGGGCCGATGCCCATTTCGTCGGGCTCGCAGCCAGCCACGGCAAAACCGCGGAAAATACCCAGCGGCTTGGCGCCAACCCGCGCCGCTTCGGCAGCGCTCATCACCACACAGGCGCCCGCTCCATCAGAGAATTGGCTCGCGTTACCGGCTGCCACCGAGCCACCTGGCGTCGCCGACTTGATGCGAGCGACCGCCTCGACCGTCGTCCCCTCGCGCAGGCCTTCATCCTCGGCAAGCGTGACTTCGCGCGTGTACAGCTTGCCACCTGCGGCCTGATCCACACCCGCCATACGCACCGTAATCGGCGCAATCTCTGCATCGAAGTATCCGGCGGCACGCGCGGCGCAAGCGCGTTGCTGACTACGCGCACCATATTCATCTTGTCGTTCGCGCGAGATGCCGTAGCGTGCAGCGACGGTCTCTGCGGTCTGCAGCATGTTGTGATACACCGACGGCTTGTTTTTGAGCAGCCAGCCCTCGGTCTGCATGTGTCGATTGGCTTCGCCCTGCACACAGGAAATCGACTCCAGACCCCCAGCGACATATACATCGCCCTCATCCGCCAACACGCGCTGCGCCGCAAGCGCGATCGCTTGCAGACCCGACGAACAAAATCGCGCCACCGTAAGACCAGGCACGGTGACCGGCAGGCCGGCGCGTAAGGCAGCCTGACGTGCCACATTGAGACCCGTAGCACCCTCGGGGTTACCACAGCCCATGATCACGTCATCGATCGACGCCGGGTCGATTCCCGCACGTTCGACTGCAGCCTTGATCACGTGGCCACCCATGGTGGCGCCGTGGGTCATGTTGAGCGCGCCCTTCCAGCTTTTGGCGAGCGGCGTGCGCGCGGTGGAAACGATGACGGCCTCGCGGCCCGATGTGGCGCGGCTCATGCGGCACCTCCATTGAACGAACGAACTTCAGCGGCAAGCTTGTCGATGAGCGCGGCGGGTTGCCAAAACTCCGCGTCAGCGCCCGGCAACGCTGCGAAGGCGCGCATCCGACGCGCCACTTCATAAAGGGTTTGTGATTCTGCGTAGTGTATCGGGCCGCCCCGCCACACCGGAAACCCGTAGCCCATCAAATAAACGACATCAATATCCGAAGTCCGCTGTGCGATTTTTTCTTCGAGGATGCGCGCGCCTTCGTTGACGAGTGCGTATACGAGCCGATCGACGATCTCGCGATCATCGAGCTTGCGTAGCGGACGACCTGCGGCTTTGCGGGCCTCGTCGATCACTCCGGCAACCACCGGCGAGGGATAGGCCGTACGATCGCCTTTCTTGTAATCGTACCAACCGGCACCCGTCTTTTGACCGAAGCGCCCAAGCTCACAAATCTTGTCGGCAATCACCTGACGCTCGACTAGCGAGCCCTCGGCGTACTTGCGTTTGCGAATCAACCAACCGATGTCGTTGCCAGCAAGGTCACCCATGCGGAACGGACCCATCGCAAATCCGAATTTCTCGACAGCGCGATCCACCTGTTCGGGACTCGCACCCTCATCGACCATCTGCATGGCCTGCGCGGAATAACGATGAATCATGCGATTACCGATGAAGCCGTCGCAGACACCGGACACTACGGCAGTCTTCTTGATTTTTTTGGCCAGCATCATCGCGGTTGCTAGTACGTCGGGCGCAGTCTTTGCACCGCGCACCACCTCGAGCAGGCGCATGACGTTCGCCGGGCTGAAAAAGTGCAGGCCGATCACATCCTGCGGTCGTGCCGTAAAGGCAGCAATCTGATCGACGTCGAGCGTCGAGGTGTTGGTTGCAAGGATCGCTCCCCGCTTGATCGTCGCATCAAGTGTCCGAAACACTTTTTCTTTGACAGACATCTCCTCGAAAACCGCCTCGATGACTAGATCGACATCGGCGATCGCCGGGTACTCGAGCACGGGCTGCAGCAAATCCATGCGGGCAGCGAGTTTTGCCGCGTCGAGCTTGCCCTTCTTGAGTTGCCCTTCATAGACCTCGCGAATCCGCGCAACGCCACGATCGAGCACTTCCTTGCCCACTTCGAGCAGCCGTACCGAAATGCCGGCATTCAAAAAATTGATGGTAATACCAGTACCCATGGTGCCGGCACCAATCACCGCGACCTGACGAATCTCTCGCGGTTTGGTGTCGGCGGGCAGACCGTCGATGCGCGACGCCGCTCGCTCGGCAAAGAAAACATGGCGCAACGCCTTGGAGACGGGACTATTCATCAACTGCTCGAACAGCCGACGCTCCTCGAGAAGACCGGCATCGAAGGATTTTTCGACCCCGAATTGCACGGCATCGATGATGGCGAGCGGTGCCGGATATTCTTTTAATGCGGTCTTGGCGGTGTTGCGAGCGAACTGGCAGAGCGCTTGCAGATCGGGCTCGCGCACCTTCAGATCGCGGGCCTGCGGCAACGGCTTGCCCGATTTGACTGCCGCCGCTGAAGCTTCAGCGACGCTGCTTGCGGCAGCCAGCAGATCCGCCTCAACCACTTGATCGAACAGCGACGACTTGGCGAAGAGGCCGACGGCGAGCGGCTCGCCCGCGAGCATGACGTTGATCGCAGCCTCGATACCGATGAGTCGCGGCAAGCGCTGCGTGCCGCCAGCTCCCGGCAGCAAACCGAGCTTGACCTCGGGCAAGCCAATCTTTGCGCTGGCGAGCGCCACGCGATGGTGGCAACTCAAGGCCAGCTCGAGACCACCGCCGAGCGCCATACCCTCGATTGCGGCAACGACCGGCTTCGACATCCCCTCGAGACAAGTGTTGAGCGTCGCCAACGACGGTCCACGCAGCATCTCGGCGCTGCCGAATTCACGAATGTCGGCGCCGGCGCTGAATGTGGTGTTGGATCCCATCAGCACCACGCTGTCGATCGCCGTATCCTGCTCGGCGCGCTCAAGGGCCGCTAGCAAGCCTTGGCGCAAGGTGAATCCGAGGCTGTTCACCGGTGGTGATTGAAAGGCGACCACCGCAACACGGCCGCGGGTCAAGTAGTCGACTTTGATCATGGAACAGTTACCTCATTTGTTCTGCAGTCCGCCCGTGAGCACGATGCGCATCGCCGCCTCGACCGAAAGATCGGTCGGCTCGACGCGGTCATACGGCAGATAAAGTGTGTAACCACCAATCTGATAGCTCATCGGCAAATAAACTGCCACCAGCGATTGATCCGCCCCCAGTCCGGGGAGTGTGGCATTTTCCTGAGTCACAAAACCGATCACGCGGCCGGGTCCGAAATCGACCAGCACCACGCGCTGCAACTCGCCGCCCGCCTCGCCCACGCGCATGAGCCCGGTCAAGTCGCGAAGTGCGGCGAACACCGTCTTCACGAGCGGCACACGAAGCAACAAGGCTTCGCCGAGGTCGATCAACCGACGCACGATGTAGGCGTTGACCAGCAGGCCGACGGTGATCAGCAGCAAAAAACCCGCGACCAACCCCATGCCAGGCTGATAAATATCTTGGGGCAACAGTACTTTGAGCGGACCGGACAGCAGACTCTCGGCGGTGGCACTCAGCCAGTACACGAAGTACAGGGTCAGGCCGATCGGCAGGATCGTCAGCAAACCCTTCAACAGGACGCGACCGATCGTCTTCATTGGGGGGGCTTCATCTGGGGGGCTCTCCGTCCCCAAGTATACTGGCTGCCGGTTGATCGTCGGGGTTATCTACCGCATAGAGTGTCCTGTTCCGTCAGTCTTTGCCTGAGAGCCTCTGGGGACATCTGGATCTGACGGAGGAGGAAATGGAGCGGGCGATGGGAATCGAACCCACGTTAGTAGCTTGGGAACGGCAGCCGCAATCTCTGATGTGACTCAAAAACCCCTGTAATTTCCCTATACAACGCATCTGCGCTTCTCTGAGAAGTCGCTGTGGTAAGACTCCACTATCGACTGATTCGCAATTCCTTAATGTTGAAATGGGGCTATCACAGAGCAGGGTAATTTAGGCAAGTGCGAAGCATGGGCTATTTTTTTGTCACGAAAAACCATCCTCCTATAACCCTGCCTGCAAATTCCTCACAGTGAATTACCTGAAAGTATTCCGCGAATAATGCAGACCACCAAGCTATGGGTCGTTGAATTAAGTGAGCATTCCGACCATCCGAAAGAAACTTTTCTGCCGGGGAACAGTGGGCGGTAAAGAACCCGTCTTTGATGGTAAGCGCACGTAATTCGGCGAGGACGCACGGCAGGAACTCCGGCTCGCAGTGCTCTAACACGTCGATACAACAAACTAGCTCAGCGCTTTGAGGAGCACCATATTTGGGGAACGCTGGATCGTACGGGAGGTATTCGATGCCAGATACGCCATGCTCGCGAAGAGCGCTAAGAAGGCGCTTTTTACCCGCCCCATAATCTGAGACGGATCGATACCCCCGCGATTTGATTAAATGTGCAACTAGGGGGGCAAATCCGATAGATGCAGTTCCGTAATCAGGATTCTGATGCAGTGAAATCTGCTCACGTCGATATGTATCCGAAATCGTCTGCTGCCTACCTTGGGGGTCTCTAACATCAGCAGCGGTATTGATCCGGCTGCCCGATGCGAGTGTTTGGAACGGTTGTGACGATTCCGCCGGCACGCCATCGAGATGGTGGACAGCTGCCACCGATGGGATCTGCGAACTGAGGGCGGTCGACATGACGGGTGGTGCTCCGGAGTCGTTTAGGCAACACCCTCCCTCACGCGGTAATTGCCGCGTGAACCCGGTGGCGCCTCAACGGTTCTGTCGACCGCAAGCGAACAGACTTGAGCTCGCCAAGGAATCCCGCAACAACCCGCTGTAGTCCGCCCTCTGCCCTCATTGTCTGAGAGCCTCTGGACACATCTGGATCTGACAGTGGGGTGAATGGAGCGGGCGATGGGAATCGAACCCACGTTAGTAGCTTGGGAAGCTACAGTTCTACCATTGAACTACGCCCGCACCGTTAAACTCATTTTAGGAGCAGTAATTAGCTCGCAGCAACTTATCTGGTG
>VGUP01000034.1 GCA_016874175.1 Gammaproteobacteria bacterium
ATCATTGTGATCGGCGCCGTCGCGGAAGCGCGACGGCATGTGACGAAATTGACACGCCGGCACCGCAGAATCAAGGCGGGTTACGGCTATTTTTCTACTCGACCACCTTGTACAAATCGCCGGCCGCGAGCTTGCGGTCCGGGTACAGGCCGTTGATGAGCAGCAGTTCTTCTTTTTGGTATTTGTCGACCGGCATCGCTGCCGCGTAATCCTCGAGTCGAGTGTCCGCAGTCGCGGTACGAATGCTCAAGCGATACGGCTCGGCGAGCGGATATTCCGCCGGCTTGAGCGTGCGCAGCGTCTCGGCCACCGCCTGGACCAGGCCGTCGGACTCGGGAACGCCGCCGCGCGACGAGCGACTCGTACCCGCGAACAGGTAGGCGCTCTTGCCGCGGTACAACACCGTCCAACGCACTGGGCCCGCGCCGCCATCGAGCGGCGAACCATTGGTGGTGCGCACGGTGTAGCCCTCCATGCCATTCACCGAAATCGGCTCACCACCCGCGAGCGGAGCACCCCGCAGCTGCGACAGCAAAAACTCTCGCGGACCCTGCAGCGGCGGGCGTTGCTTGAGGGTGATTTGCATCAGGGTGTCTTTGCTCGGTGTGTACGCGCGCAACGCATCGCGCTCATTCTCGACCGTCCACGCTCGTGGGAAGGCGACCGTGATGCCGAGCTCCGCGTGATAGAGCCGGTTGTCGCGCACGATGCCCTGCGCACGGCTCGAGCCATAGGTAAGACCATCGATCGCCTTCATGTAGCGCTCGCGGTTTTCCACCCAGCCACCGGGCGGTCCGGTATCGAATCTTGCCGAGGCTTTGGCGGCCTGAACCGCGCGCGCGTCGGGCGCCGGGTGCGAAGAAAACAACCCGTGATAAACACGCGGCTCGCGCCCCTCGGCGCGGGCGCGGTCAGTCTCGAAACGTTCGCCGCGCCGGAACATTTGGAAAACCTCAGTCATCGACTCAGGCCGGTAACCCGCTCGAGTGGAGTACTGCAAGCCGATACGGTCAGCCTCCAGCTCATTCTCGCGACCATAGCCCTGCATCCAGGCGTTGGCGCCGAGATTGGCGAGATCCGCGATAGCGCTGGAGTTGGTGTAGATCGCCGCGGCAGCGGCCGCGATCGAGGCGAGAACGCCGCGCGTCATGCGCTTCTGCGGATGTTTGGCAGTGACGTGCGCCACTTCGTGCCCGAGCACGGCCGCGAGTTCGGCTTCGGAATTGAGCTGGATCAGCAGACCACGATGCACGTAGACGTAGCAGCAGCCGGTGGTGAACGCGTTGAGCGAGTCGTCATCGACGACGACGAATTTCCACTCCTCGTCGGGCATGCTGCTCTGCCGAGCCACGCGCTGCCCGACTTCGCTGACGTAGTCCTGCAGCGCCTGGTTGTCGTAGATGCCATAGGCCTTGAGGATTTGCTCGTGCGCCTTGCGCGAGCTCGCACTCTCCTGCGACTTGCGCACTGCTGCGGGCGCACCAACCGCATCGGCAGGTAACGCCAGCGACGCGATGAGCGCCACCAGCAACGTCGCGAAGGCGTTCAGGTTTCTGTGCACATTCAACCTCGGCTTTCCGACTGGGGACGCTAGCAGAAGTTCCGGCGCGCGGGCATCGCGGCGCCGCGGCGAGAAACGAAAAAGGCGCCGTATCAGGCGCCTTTTCGATGCTGCGACGAGTACGCGAAACGATCAGCGCGCCGCGGCGGCAGCGTATTTCTTGCGGAACTTGTCGACGCGGCCCGCGGTGTCGACGATCTTTTGTTTGCCCGTATAGAACGGGTGGCAGTTTGAGCAGACTTCGATTGACAGGTCTTGGCCCATGGTCGAACGGGTCTTGAAAGTGTTGCCGCAGGAGCAGGAAACGTTGATTTCCGTGTATTCGGGATGGATCGAGGGTTTCATATGCGGCCTTCGGACTTACCGGGCAAACTAAAAAGGGCGCGCAGTCTAAGCGCTAAGCCGCGGTTTCGACAAGGGCTTGGGCCGGGCGGCGGCGGCGGCGAGTGCTGAACTGTGGATAAGTCTGTGGAATCCGCGCCCAAGCAGCCGCCGGAACCCCGCCTCGAAAGCAATACTCTTTGCCTAATCAAAAAATTTGGCGCGTGTGTAAATCAATTAAAACAACAAGTTACAAAATCATTGTCGTCATAAAACTGAAAAAACGACGTAATCTGCCATCGCCACGGGATTTTTCACCCGTTGTGCATACTTTCCACGCGCTCCGGCAGGAACTCGAGCAAGACCTCGTTCAGAAACCGAACCCCCAGCGCCGTCGGCTGGATGCGGGTGGTGGCCAACTCGGCACCGGCGGTCAGTGCAAGCAAACCGCGCCCCACCAGACTGGCAACGGCGGCGTCGACGCTCGACCACGGCAGCCCGGTACGGGACTCGAAAAGCCCGCGCTCGAAACCCTCGAGCAAACGTAACGCGTTCAACATGAACTCGAACGGCAGTTGCTCGGGTGCAATCTGCTGCCACGTCAAACCGCCGATCGGGTCGCGTTGATAACGACGCGGTTCACGCGGCTGGGTGCTGCGCCAAATGGCAGAGCCCGTCAGTTTGCCGTGCGCACCGGCGCCAATGCCGAGATAGTCGCCAAAGCGCCAGTAATTGAGATTGTGTACGCAAGCACGACCTTTTCGTGCCCACGCCGAAACTTCGTACTGCGCATAACCCGCAGCGATCAGACACGCGCTACAGAGCGCAAGCATCTGCTCCGTTTGCTCGTCGCTCGGCAGATCGGCGGGCGGGCGACCGGCAAAACTCGTCCCGGGCTCCAGCGTGAGCTGATAGTGCGAGATCTGCGCCGGGCCGAGCGCGATCGCCGTCTCGACATCGTGCAACGCACCCGCTGCGTCCTGCGCGGGCAGGCCATACATCAGATCGATGTTGAAGTTGTCGAGGCCCGCGGCATGCAATTCATTGACGGCAGCCAAAGTTTCGGCGGGCGAGTGGATGCGGCCGAGTGCGCGCAGCGCGGCAGCATTGAAACTTTGCGCACCGAGCGAAACTCGATTGACGCCAACCGCAGCATATTCGCCGAAACGGCCGCGCTCGATCGTGCCCGGATTCGCCTCGAGCGTGATCTCGGCGTCGGACACGAGACCGATACTGCTGCGTACCAAATCAAGCAGGTTGCCGATGGCAGTCGGCGAAAAAAGACTGGGCGTGCCGCCGCCCAGGAAAATCGTCGCGATTTTTCGACCCGCCAAAGATTTCGCCTGCGATTCGAGCTGCTGCAGCAGGTCGCGCTGCAGTGCCTCGAGATAAGTCGCTTCGGGGGCCGTGTCACGCCCCGGAAAATCTTCGCGCAGGGCATGCGAGTTGAAATCGCAGTAGGGGCACTTGCTGACACACCACGGAAAGTGGATGTACAAACCGAGTGGCGACGGACCCTGCGCCTGAAGCTGCGACATGCCGAAGCCGCGCGCGCTCAGCGCGCTGCGCCGCCGCGCCAGTTGGCCAGCAGATCGCGCAAGGCCTGGCCGCGATGGCTGTGCGCGTGTTTTTCCAGTAACGGCAACTCGGCAACGCTGCGGGATTCACCGCGCGGTGCAAATACCGGGTCGTAACCAAAGCCGCCGGCACCGCACGGCGCACGCAAAATCCGTCCTTCCCAGGCGCCGCGGCCAAAGATTGGTGAGGGATCATCGACAGCTCGCACCAGCGCGATCACGCACCGAAACCGCGCGGTGCGCGCGGCATCGTCGACGCTCTGCATGGCGTGCAACAACTTTTGCAGATTGGCGAGATCACCCGCGCCCTCGCCGGCAAAGCGTGCCGAGCGTACGCCGGGCGCACCGCCCAGCGCGTCGACTTCGAGTCCGGAATCATCGGCCATCGCCGGCAAGCCACTGCGAGCGGCAGCGTAACGCGCTTTCAACAGCGCATTGGCTTCGAAGGTATCGCCGGTTTCTTCGGGGGGCTCGATACCGAACGTCGCCTGCGCGACGAACTCAAAGCCCAGCGGACCAAGGAGCTCGGCGAACTCGCGGATCTTGCCCGCGTTACCCGTGGCGAGAACGACTCGCACGGTCGGCTCTAGGCCTGCAGCGCCGCGCGTTGCAGCGTATTGAGCTGCGCGATGCCCGCGGTGGCGAGGGCCAGCATGGCATCGAGCTCCTCGCGACGAAACGCATGCCCTTCGGCCGTGCCCTGGATCTCGACGAAGCTGCCGCCGTCCTTCATGACGACATTCATGTCCGTCTCGGCCTGCGAGTCTTCCAGGTAATCGAGGTCGAGCACCGGCACTCCACCGCAAATGCCCACCGACACGGCAGCGACTTGACCATGCAAGGGCGAGCCTGCCAGCGCACCGCGCGCAATCAGTGTCTGACAGGCATCGACCAATGCGACGTAACTGCCAGTGATTGCTGCCGTGCGCGTGCCCCCATCGGCTTGCAGCACGTCGCAGTCTAGGGTGACCGTACGCTCACCGAGTGCGCTCATGTCCATCACCGCCCGCAGGCTGCGACCGATCAAGCGTTGGATTTCCTGAGTACGTCCCGATTGTTTGCCTTTGGCTGCCTCGCGCGCCGATCGCGTATGCGTGGCCCGCGGCAACATGCCGTATTCGGCGGTGACCCAACCTTGCCCACGGCCGCGCAAAAAGCCGGGGACGCCATCTTCGATGCTCGCCGTGCACAGCACGCGCGTGCCGCCGAATTCGACCAGCACCGAACCTTCGGCATGACGCGTGAAGTGCCGCTCGAAACGAACGGGGCGAAGGGCGTCGGGGCTGCGCCCGCTCGGTCTATGAAACATGTGCGAATATCCTGAAACGGGAGTTACCAAAAAGTCTTTGGGCCGTGAACCCGGCTAAACTGCGCGCTTTATACACCCGGGCCGGCATCGACGCACGGCCACCACCGTCTGCGGCAGAGGCAATCCATGATCAGCAGCATGACCGGCTTCGCTCGGCGGCAAGCCGGAGGCGACTTCGGCGAACTCACCTGCGAGCTGCGCAGCGTCAATCACCGTTATCTCGAGCCAAGCTTTCGCTTGCCCGAAGAATTACGCTCGATTGAAAGCGAGCTGCGGCAAACACTGGCGCGCGAACTGCGGCGCGGCAAACTCGACTGCACCATCCATCTGCGCGGTAGTCATCAGGCCGAGCGCGAATTGCGCATCGACAAGGCGCTGCTCGACAAACTGCTCGAACGCACGGGAGAAATCGCCGAACTCATGCCAAATCACGTGGGCATCGGCTTGAGTGCCGCAAGCCGCATCGATCTGCTCGATGTGCTGCGCTGGCCCGGCGTGCTCAAAGATGACGCGCCGGACAGCGAAAGCCTGCAGAGCGCCTGTCGCAAGCTCTTTCTCGACACCGTGCGCGACCTTGCAGCGGCTCGCCAGCGCGAAGGTCAAAGATTACGCGAGCTCATCGAACAGCGTTGCACCGGTCTCGCCGCACTTGTCGGCGGACTGCGCACTCGCATGCCCGAGCTGCGCGAGCGCCTGCGCACTCGCCTGCAGGAACGGGTCACCGAACTCGGCACGACGGTCGATGCCGCGCGCTTCGAACAGGAAGTGGTGCTCTTGCTGCAGCGCGCCGACGTCAACGAAGAACTCGATCGACTCGAGGGTCATATTGCCGAGATTCGCCGCGTGATCGATGCCGACGACTCCGCCGGGCGTCGGCTCGACTTTCTCATGCAAGAGCTCAACCGCGAAGCCAACACGCTGTCATCGAAGTCGCAAGAGCTCGAACTCACGCGTATCGCCGTCGATATGAAGGTACTAATCGAACAGATGCGCGAACAGGTGCAAAACATCGAATGAGTGGTCGGCTGTTCGTAATCGCCGCGCCCTCGGGCGCCGGCAAGACGACCCTGGTCAAGGCAACGCTGGCGCGCGAGTCGAACTTGCGCGTCTGCGTGTCGCATACCACTCGTGTGAAACGACCCAATGAAATCGACGGCCGCGACTACCATTTCATTGACGTGCCGACCTTCAAAGCGCTGATTGCAGCCGATGGCTTCCTCGAATACGCACCGGTCTTCGACAACTTTTACGGCACAAGTCGCGCCGCGCTCGCCAAGGCTTTCGGACGTGGTCACGACGTCATCCTCGAAATCGACTGGCAAGGTGCGCGGCAGGTTCGCGAACGTACCCGCGATGCCACGAGCGGGCGCGCGGGTTGCACCACGGTGTTCGTGCTGCCGCCCTCACACGCCGAACTCGAACGGCGTTTGCAGGGTCGAGGAACCGACGATGCGACGGTGATCGCGCGTCGCCTGCGCGATGCCGTTGATGACATGAGTCACTACAACGAATTCGACTACGTGATCATCAACGACGACTTCGAACGCGCAGTGGCCGATCTGCGGCGCATCGTTGTCGGTCCCGCCGACGATTTGCTGGCGAGCCGCCCCGCCCTCGAGCCTTTGCTCGCCGAACTGCTCGGCTGAGAGCCCCGACCCTGCCGGGCGGCTGGCAAAAAACCCCTGTTCTCCCCTATACTTATCGGCCCTCCCGAAGGCTCGCGCACATGGCACGCATCACCGTCGAAGACTGCCTCCAGAACGTCGACAACATTTTCCAGCTCGTCATTCTCGCCTCGCAGCGTGCCCGTCGGCTCGCCAATGGCGCCGAGGCGACCGTGCCTTGGGAAAACGACAAGCCCACCGTAGTGGCGCTGCGCGAGATCGCCGCCGGCACCATCACACCCGAGATGTTGCTCGAGCCGGAGCCGGAACCCGAGCCGGAACCGAGCCTGCTGCCGGACATCATGGAACCCGATCCGGGCTTCCGCGCGCCGCAGTTCGGCCTCGGAGACTGACCGGGCGGGCCTCGCACGCGGAGGCTCTTTGGACTACACGGAGACATTGCTCGGTCTCCTGCCGGGCTCGCGTCATACGCCCGGTCTCAAAGAATTGCTGAGCGCTGCCGGCGCCTACCTGCATCCCGATCAGGTCGAGCGGATTCGCTCCGCGGCCGAATTCGGCGCGGAGGCACACCGGGGTCAAAAGCGCAAAACCGGCGAACCTTATATCGCGCATCCGGTGGCGGCTGCCGAAGTACTCGCCAATCTGCGGCTCGATACCGACACCATCATCGCCGCCATTCTGCACGACGTCATCGAAGACACGCCGATCGCCAAAGAAGATCTGGCAAAACGCTTCGGTGATAACGTCGCCGAGATCGTCGACGGTGTCACCAAGCTCGACCAGATCCAGTTCAAAAGCCGCGAAGAGGCGCAGGCCGAGTCCTTCCGCAAGATGCTGCTCGCGATGGTGCGCGATCTGCGCGTCATCCTGGTCAAGCTCGCCGATCGCTTGCACAACATGCGCACCATCAAGGGCATGTCGCCGGCACGCCGCCGCGCGATTGCGCGTGAGACGCTCAATATTTATGCGCCGCTTGCCGAGCGCCTCGGTCTCTACAGCATGAAACTGGAGCTCGAGGATCTCGGTTTCCGTGCGCTCTACCCGCGTCGCTATCGCGTCATCGAAAAAGCCTTGAAGCGCGCGCGCGGCAATCAGAAAGAATTCCTGACGCACATCTCCGAAAACATCGGCAACGCGTTGGCCAAAGCCGGCATCGCCGCCGAAGTCGACACCCGCGAGAAGCATCTCTACAGTATCTACCGCAAGATGCTGCGCAAGCGTATTTCGCTTGCCGAAATCGTCGATGTCTACGGGCTGCGCGTGGTCGTCGACTCCGTCGATTATTGCTATCGCGCTCTCGGCGTCGTGCACGGCGCCTACCGACCCATGCCCGGACGCTTTAAAGATTATGTGGCGATCCCGCGGGTCAATGGTTATCAGTCGCTGCACACCACGCTGTTCGGACCCAACGGTCTGCCGATCGAGGCGCAGATCCGCACCCGCGACATGCATCGCATCGCCGAGTCCGGTATCGCCGCTCACTGGAAATACAAAGTCGGCGAGTATTCTGCAGATCACGAGCAGGCGCGGGCGCGCGAGTGGCTGTCCAACCTCATCTCGATGCAGGAAGCCGGCACCTCCGAAGAATTCCTCGAAAGCGTGCGGGTCGATCTTTTCCCAGACAAGGTCTATGTATTCACGCCCAAGGGCAAAATCCTGCGACTGCCGCGCGGCGCCACCATCGTGGACTTTGCCTACGCCGTACATACCGATGTCGGCAATCGCTGCATCGCCGCCAAAATCGATCGCCGGCTGACGCCGCTGCGCAGCCAATTGCGTAACGGACAAACAGTGGAGATCGTCACCGCACCGGGGGCGATCCCCAACCCATCGTGGGTAAACTTCGTGGTCACGGCCAAGGCCCGCGCTGCTATCCGTCAATATTTGAAGGGCCTGCGCCGCTCCGAGGCCATCGAGCTTGGTCAGCGACTCATCAATCAGTCGCTTGCCGAGTTCAATCTCTCGCTGACCGACATCAGTGCGCTGACGCTGGCCGCCACGGCAGGCGAACTCGGCATGGCGGATGCCGACGAGCTGTTCGAAAAAGTCGGTATGGGTGAGCGCCTCGCGCCGTTGATTGCACGCCGCCTCGGACCAGCGGCTACCGCGGCAACCGCGACACCGCCGGATGCGGCGGGCGAGACCGCGCCGACGCCGCTCGCGGTCGCCGGCACCGAAGGTTTGCTCGTCAGCTATGCGCGCTGCTGCTTTCCGGTAGCAGGCGATGCAATCCTTGCCTATCTCTCCAGCGGTCGCGGCATCATCGTGCACCGCGAAGACTGTGCGAACGTCGACGACTACCGCAAGCATCCGGAGAAGTGGCTGTCGGTCACCTGGGCAGAACAACCCGAACGCATGTTTGGCAGCGAGCTGCGCGTCGAAGTTGAAAATCGCGTGGGTGTGCTGGCCGCGGTCGCCGCAGCGATTGCCGGCACCGAAACCAACATCGATCACGTCGAACTCGAGGAGCGTGACGCGCAAACCTCGGTGCTGGTCTTTGAGGTCCGGGTTCGTGATCGCAAGCATCTCGCCAATGTCATGCGCGTGATTCATCGCATGCCCGACGTGCTGCGACTCTCGCGTACACTCGCAGTCAGAACCCGCGACGAATGAGTCGGCGGCGAGCCCTCGAGGAAATTGCAACATGACGCGACAGATCATCAGCACCAACGATGCACCGCAGGCTATCGGCACCTACTCGCAAGCGGTGCGGGTGGGTCCCACGGTGTATATCTCTGGGCAGATTCCTTTGGACCCGAGCAATGGGCAAATGGTCAGCGGCGACATCGAAAGCGAAATCCGTCGCGTGTTCGACAATCTGTCGGCGATCGCCAAAGCGGCGGGCGGTTCGCTCAAGCACGCCGTCAGAGTCACCGTCTATCTCACCGATCTTGCGAACTTCGTAAAGGTCAATGAAGTGATGGCACAGTACTTTCCACAACCTTGGCCGGCACGTGCCGCCATCGGCGTCGCACAATTGCCGCGCGGTGCACGCGTCGAGATCGACTGCATTCTGCATCTCGATTGATCAGCGCCGGCGCCGATGCCGCCACCGCCGATACCGCCATCGCTGATACCGCCATCAACCGGCGCCGTCATGACCGAGCCTCGTGAGCAACGACCGGTCACGGCTCTGCGCGGAGTCGGCGATGCACTCGCTGCGCGCCTCGCGGTGCTCGGCGTCGAGACCGTGCAGGATCTGCTGTTCGTACTGCCCACGCGTTATGAAGATCGGACTCGCGTGCAGCCGATCGGCTCGCTGCTCGCCGGCGGTCGCGCCGTCGTCGAAGGCGAGGTGCAGCTGACCGAAGTCGTATTTCGGCGGCGGCGACAAATGCTCTGTCGCATCGCCGACGGTTCTGGCTTCCTGACGCTGCGTTTCTTTC
This sequence comes from Gammaproteobacteria bacterium, assembly GCA_016874175.1. Lineage (GTDB taxonomy): Bacteria > Pseudomonadota > Gammaproteobacteria > Steroidobacterales > Steroidobacteraceae > UBA964. The sequence continues at coordinate 9,780 of VGUP01000034.1, forward strand.
ATTTCTCCAGCGCCCAGCAACAAGGCTTGCAACGTGGCAATCGTCTGCGCTGCTTCGGCGAGATACGCCGCGGACCCATGGGTCTCGAGATCGTGCATCCGGAGTATCGGCGAATCTTTGACGAACGCTCGCCGCTGGAAGAATCTTTGACGCCGGTTTACCCCGCCACCGAAGGCGTGAGTCAGGGCAGGCTGCGAGTGCTCATCGCACAAGCCTTGCGCGAGCTCGACAGCGCAGGCGTTCGCGACTGGCTGCCGCCCGCAATCCTTGCGCCACTCGGACTGCCGCCGCTGCGCGAAGCGCTGCGCTATGTACATCGGCCGCCGGTGGACGCCGACCTCGACGAACTCGACGCAGGCAAACACCCCGTGCAACGCCGCCTTGCTTTCGAAGAACTGCTGACGCATCAGGTAGTCATGCGACGTCTGCGCGAGTTGGTACGTACCGATGCGGCTTGGGTCCTGACCGACGAGAGCGCGCTCGAGGCGCGCTTCATCAGTGGCTTGCCTTACGAACTCACTCGCGCACAGCGCCGTGTGCTCGACGAAGTCGACGCCGATCTGGTACAGGACCGACCGATGGTGCGTCTCGTGCAAGGTGATGTCGGCTGCGGAAAAACCGTGGTCGCAGCCGCAGCAGCGGCGCGAGCCGTGGGTAGTGGACGACAGGCCGTGCTGATGGCGCCCACCGAACTACTCGCCGAGCAGCATCAAAGAGATCTGGATGCCTGGTTCAGACCGCTAGGCATCACGGTCGCACTGGTCTCGGGCTCGCAGCCTGCACGCACGCGGCGCAGCGCGCTCGAAGCGATTGCCTCCGGCGAGGTAAGAATCGCTGTCGGCACGCATGCGCTGTTTCAGGAGAGCATGCAGTTTCACGAACTTGCACTGGTCATCGTCGACGAGCAGCATCGATTCGGCGTGCAGCAACGCCTGCGTATGGCCGAAAAAGGGGTGGCGAGCGGTCGTCATCCGCATCAACTCATCATGACTGCGACACCCATCCCGCGCACCCTCGCGATGACGGCTTATGCGGATCTCGACGTCTCGGTCATCGATGCCTTGCCACCAGGCCGTACACCCGTCAAAACCGTGGTCGTTGCCGAAACCAGGCGCAGCGAAGTGGTGGCACGGATCGATGCCGCCTGTCGTAGCGGCAGGCAGGCCTACTGGGTCTGCCCGTTGATCGAGGAATCAGAAGAGCTGCAGTGTCAGGCTGCGGAGGAGACCGCCGCGGTCCTCACCGAAGCCCTGCCGCATCTCGTCGTGCGTCTGGTACACGGGCGCATGAAGCCCAAAGAAAAAGACGCCACCATGCTCGCCTTCAAGGCGGGCAAGATCCCCCTGCTGGTCGCCACCACGGTCATCGAGGTCGGCGTTGATGTGCCGAACGCCACGCTGATGGTGATCGAAAACGCCGAGCGCATGGGACTCGCGCAACTGCACCAACTCCGTGGTCGAGTCGGTCGCGGCACGTACGAGAGCAGCTGCGTGCTGCTCTATCGCGCACCCACGGGTCCGCGCGCGCGCGCGCGACTCAATGCCATTCGCGATACCAACGACGGCTTCGAGATCGCTCGCCGCGATCTTGAGCTACGTGGCCCCGGCGAACTGCTTGGCACGCGACAAACCGGTCTTGCCCGCCTGCGCGTCGCCGACCTGATCCGTGATGCCGATTTGTTGCCACGGGTACAAGAAGCCGCCGAGATACTGCTTGCCCAACACCCGGATAGAATCACGCCCCTGACCACGCGCTGGATCGGAACGGATGACAGATATGGCCGTATCGGCTGACAACCTGGGCCTGCCGCCGCCGGTGCCCACCGCAGCGATATGGTTGCCGGGGCAGGCACTCAATTGCTACGTCGGCGATCAGTCGCTGCGATCGTGGCTGCTGACGCCCGGCTTGCTTACGCAAAGAATTCGCGAAGCAGCAGGCGATGGCTTCGCCATGCATCTGCTGCGCGAAGAGCGCATCGGCGACGAGCAAATTCGCGAAATCGACATGAGCTATGACAACGAAGTGTGGATGTTCGCGCATACGCGGATTCCGGCAACCACGCTTGAAGCCGAGCCTTGGTTGGGCCGGATCGGCACTCGCACCTTGGGCGAGGCCCTCGAAGGTCGGGCGATGCTGACGCGCGAATCTTTCCGCTACGCACAGTTCTATCCCGACATTTGGCTCGTCGATCGCGCACTCGCCCACGCGGCGCTCGCACCACAACCGCTGTGGATCAGACACTCCGCATTGCGTATGGGCGCTGCGCCCTTCGATCTCTACGAAGTATTTCTACCCAACATCGGCCAGCGCCGCCCACGCTAAGCGGCGCGCTGCACCCGATCAGGTCCGCCACGTGTCACCCGCCCTGCGTCGTCGTCTTGGTGAATATGCGCTGCTCACGCGGCTCAATCGGCCGATCGGTATCTTGCTGCTGTTGTGGCCGGTGCTGTGGGCGTTGTGGCTCGCGGCCGATGGCATGCCTGATCCCCGTTTGCTCGTCGTGTTCGTCGCTGGCACCGTGCTCACGCGCTCGGCAGGTTGTATCATCAATGATTTCGCCGACCGCGAGTTCGACCCACACGTCGAGCGCACGCGCGAACGACCACTCGCAGCACGTCGAGTTTCGCCTAGCGAGGCAATCGGACTCTTCGTGGTGCTGATGCTGCTGGCGTTCATCGTGGTCTCACAGCTCGATGCGCGCACCGTCTGGCTGTCGCTGGTGGCCGCCGCGCTGATCGCGAGCTATCCCTTTTGTAAGCGTTTCTTTGCTGCGCCGCAGGTTTATCTCGGCCTCGCGTTCGGTTGGGGCGTACCGATGGCGTTCATGGCAACTAACGGCAATGTGCCGACGCTCGGCTGGTTGATCTTTGCGACCACCGTCCTCTGGGCCTGCATTTACGACACGTTTTACGCCATGGTCGATCGCGACGACGATCGTCGCGTCGGCATCCGCTCCACGGCACTGCTGTTTGGCCGTCACGATCTGCTCGCCATCGGCCTGCTGCAAGCATCCATGCTGGGGCTGCTGATATGGATCGGTCGACTCGCCGAGCTCCACTGGATTTATTTTTTGAGTCTCATTGTCGTAGCCGTGCTATTTGCATATCACCTTTGGTCGTCACGCCAGCGTGATCGCGCTGCCTGCTTCCGCGCTTTCCTGAACAATAATTACGTCGGCATGATCGTGTGGTTGGGGATTGCCGTCGCCACACTCCAGAGCTGAACGTCTTCGACGCCGGCTTGCAAAAGCGCGGCGCGCGCCGCCTCGAGGGTCGCACCCGTGGTCGAGACATCGTCGATCAAGGCGACGCTGCGCAGAGTGGCGCCACGGTGTGTGGCACTCGCTAATTGGCGAGTGAACGACGCAGAAAGCTGAAACGCGCCGATAACATTGTGTCGTCGCTCGAGCGCCGATAATGCTGTCTGCGGTCGTGTGGCGCGCGTCCGCACTAGCCCATCGCGCAGCACGGGTCGCTGCAGCCAGCGGCCAATCTGCATCGCAAGCAGAGCGGCCTGATTAAAACCGCGATCGGCGAGCCGTTGCGGGTGCAGCGGGGCAGGCACTAGCAGTTTGGGCGGGCGCAGTCGCTCAAGAGCGATGGCGCGCGTGGCCGCCATCGCCACCAAGGCGCCCAGCACTCGCGCGGCCGCCCGATCACCCGCAAATTTGAGCGCCTTGAGCGCAGTGTCGACGGGCGCGGCGTAGACGAATGCCGAGATGACGGCCGTGCTGCCACGCGGAACCGCCAGCCACGGCAAGGCGCGGTGGCAGCGACCACAAAGATCGAGCGGTCCGAGATCGCCACGACCGTCACAGAAGTAACAGCGTGCCGGCAAACACCAGAAGCCCGCTCGCTGCCACCATGGCAGGGCGCGCAAATTGGGCACCGACGCTCGGCTGCTGGGTATTGTCGACTCGTTCGTGGCTTGCAAGTTGACATCCTCCCCCACGTTTGCGGAACATCGCTGACGGCGGCGTCCCAGGCTGCCGACTGCTACCGTCGAAGGCAGCGCCCAAAACACTTCAATTCGCCGGAATACTCGCCGGCCTCCGCCCCGGAAGACGCCCGCCATGAACGCTGCGATCACCACCGCCACAACCACCCCCGCTACGACCAGCCCCACGACGGCCGCCGCCGCTAAAAACGCTTCGGTCAACGATGTCAGCGCTCCGGTAGCTGCCGATGACCCCCGTAACGACTGGCAGCTCCATGAAATCGAAGCGCTGTTCGCGCTGCCCTTTCAGGACCTTCTGTTTCGGGCGCAGACCGTGCACCGCGCCTACCACGCACCGAACACGGTGCAGATGAGCACCCTGCTGTCGGTGAAAACCGGCGCCTGTCCCGAGGACTGTGCCTACTGCCCGCAAAGCGTCCGTTACGTCACCGGTCTCGATCGCGAAGCACTGCTGGCGGTGGCCGATGTGGCCGCTCGAGCGAAGGCCGCACGCGAGGCCGGTGCCACCCGGTTCTGCATGGGCGCCGCCTGGCGTTCGCCAAAGAAACGTGACATCGAAGTGATGACGGCGATGATCCGTGAAGTCAAATCTTTGGGGCTCGAGAGTTGCGCCACGCTCGGCATGCTCAGCCGCGAGCAGGCCAAAGAATTACGCGACGCCGGTCTCGATTACTACAACCACAACATCGATACCTCGCCCGAGTTCTATGGCGAAATCATTACCACGCGCGACTTCAAAGACAGACTCGATACTCTCGAAGCCGTGCGCGAAGCCGGCATGAACGTGTGCTGTGGCGGTATCGTCGGCATGGGTGAAACCGTGCGCGACCGCGCACGCATGCTGCAGGTGCTCGCCAATCTGCCGCAGCACCCCGAGAGCGTACCGATCAACCAACTGGTCGCGGTGCCGGGAACGCCTCTCGCCGATCAACCACCCATCGATCCTTTCGATTTTGTGCGCACGATCGCGGTCGCGCGCATTCTGCTGCCGTGCGCGGCAGTACGACTTTCGGCAGGCCGCGAGAGGATGTCCGACGAATTGCAGGCGCTCGCTTTTTTCGCCGGCGCAAATTCCATTTTCTACGGCGAAAAACTTTTGACCACCGGTAATCCTGACGTCGAACACGATCGTGCCCTGCTCACGCGGCTCGGCATTCAGGCTGCGGGCGCAGCGCCGACCGCATTGCACGCCTGACCGCAGTGCGCTGCACGACCGAGGCTCGCGCTGCCGCGCTACATGACATCGACAGGCGTCGGCTGCGCCGCCGTCGCTTGCCGAACGACGATCAGCAGATCAATTTTTGCAGTAACGATTACCTCGGTCTGGCGCGTGACCCCGAGGTTGCTGCCGCCATGGCCTCGGCAGCGCGTACCCAAGGCGCGGGCGCGGGCGCCTCGCATCTGGTCAGCGGGCATTCCGCCGAACATGACGCCCTCGAGCGCGAATTGGCCGAATTCACGCGGCGAGAACGCGCGCTCGTATTCTCCACGGGTTACATGGCAAATCTTGGTGTGCTGTCGGCACTCGCCGATCGACACGACGTGCTGATCGGCGACGAACTCAATCACGCCTCGCTGATCGATGCCGCCAGACTCACTCGTAGCCCGTACCAGCATCGGTACACCCACGGCGACGCCGCAGCAGCAGCCGAACTGCTGCGCTCGTCAGATGAGTCGCGCGGCGCCTTCGTGATCACCGATGGCGTATTTAGCATGGACGGCGACCTGGCGCCGCTGACGGCGCTCGCCGCCGCAGCACGTGCGCATCAGGCTTGGCTCGTGGTCGACGATGCCCATGGTCTCGGCGTTGTCGGCGCCGAGGGGCGCGGCAGCTGCGAATTCTTCGGGCTGAGCGCGCAGCACGTACCCGTACTAATCGGCACTTTCGGCAAGGCGCTAGGTACGTTTGGGGCTTTCGTTGCCGGCGACGACGACGTGATCGAGTTGTTGATTCAGCGCGCCCGAACCTATATTTATACTACCGCGCTACCGCCCGCAGTCGCCGCCGCGACTCGCCATGCGCTCAATAAATTGCAGCACGAGCAGTGGCGGCACGAGCACCTGCTGTCACTGGTCGACCATTTCCGTGCCGGCATACGCCAGCGCGGCTTGCCGGTCAGCGACTCGTCCACGCCGATTCAGCCGCTGCTACTCGGCGGCGAGGACAGAGCACTCGCGGCCAGCCATCGACTCGCCGAGCTGGGATATCGCGTCACAGCGATTCGTCCACCGACCGTTCCGGTCGGTACCTCGCGACTGCGGATCACGCTGTCTGCAACCCACAGCGTGCGGCAGGTCGACGGACTGTTGACAGCGCTCGAGCAGGTTATCCTTGATCGGCTGATGGGCGATCAAGCGGCTGCGGGTGTCGTGGCATGAGCGACTCCTCGGGAAGCTCATCGCCGTCGGAACTCGCGCGCCGCGAGCTCCTCGATCGGCTTGATCACTTTGCAGTCACACCCAAGCTAGTGGTCGAACTTGGCAGTACGCTCGCCGGACGACCGAACGGACTTCGTCAAAAATTTCCGCGAGCACGCATCGTCGCCGTGAGTGAGCCCGGAAATTACCCCAGGGTCGCCGATCGCGGTGTGCTGAATTCACTAGGTGTTTTATTGCAGAAAATTCTGGGGCTGCGGCCTTCCGTAGAGCGTATCGAATCCGCACCGGAGCAGTTGCCATTCGCGGCTGCAAGCGTGGATGTCGTGGTTGCAGATCGTTTGCTTGCAGGTCGCGCCCGACTCGATGCAGTACTCAACGAAGTCAGACGAGTTCTTCGACCCGGTGCGCTTTTTCTTTGGAGCACACTGGCGCCAGACAGTCGGCTACAGCCGGCGGATGCTGACGCAGATCTCGTCGATATGCACGACATCGGTAGCGCACTCGGGCGCGCGGGTTTCGCCGAGCCCGTCCTCGATATCGACCGCTTGGGTGATGTCGAGGTGATTCAAGTCGCGGCATTCGCCGGCGCGCCGCGGCCAGAAGATGGCGACGCCACAGTGGACCCTGCTGCCTCGGATGAAATCTTTGTTCCGGTGGATTCGATCGGTCGACGCGGCAGGATGCCGTCGTGAAGCAAAAATTTCGCGGGGTGTTCGTGACCGGCACCGACACCGAGATCGGCAAGACTCATGTAGCCACTGCAATGGTCGCGGCTGCGCGGCGTCGCGGTTTTCGGGTCGGCGTGATGAAGCCTATCGCTGCTGGCGCGGAGCAAACGCCACTGGGTCTGCGCAACGACGATGCGCTGGCGCTGCTCGCCGCGCAGGGCGTGGTGGCGGCGTCGATCTCCGCCGCCGAATACGCCACAGTGAACCCTTACTGTTTTGCATCGCCCGTATCGCCACACATCGCCGCCGCCGAGGCAGACGTGCGCCCAGACCTCACCCACATCACCCGCTTGGCAGCGAGCCATCGATCGGAAAATGACTGGCTGGTGGTCGAGGGCGCCGGTGGCTGGCTGGCGCCGATCACCGCAGAACTCAGCGTCAGCGACCTCGCGCTCGCTGTTGGACTGCCGATCGTTGTCGTCGTCGGCATGCGTCTTGGCTGTCTAAACCACGCCCAGCTGACGGTTCGCGAAATCAGTCGATCGGGCCTGCCATTGGCCGGTTGGGTCGCCAACCAGATCGACCCGACGATGACCCGGGTCGACGAAAATCTCAGCATGCTGACAGAACGGCTGGGCGGCCCACCGCTTGCCCGCTTCAGCTTCGGCGCCGACGCCGTCGCTCTCGCCCAGAGTGGCAAAACCCTGATTGACCGCTTGGTGGACAGCTAAACGACGCTTGGCTTTTTACAAGCCCCTGATATCAGTGGGAATTCTGTGGATTCGGCGATGATCGCTTCGTGACTTCCGAAACCCGCATCGAGATTGCCCCGCACTGCTCGCTGACCCCCCGCGGTGCCCGCTGGTTTCTCGTCAGTGTCTGCATCGCCTCATTGTCGATCGCCCTGCCCATCTCCTTGCTGGGTTTCTGGCTGGTGCTGCCGTTTGCCGGGCTCGAAATCGCCCTGCTGGCCTGGGCGTTGCGCACCAGCATGGCTCGACGGCACCAACGACAGACGATCACGATCTCGGAAACAGTGGTCGTGATCGAAGACGTGATGCCGCCGCTAACCCGCTGTGTCGAGTTTCCGCGACACTGGGCGCAAGTTAGAATACGCGGTGGGGGTTCGCCGCTGCATCCGAGTCGACTGACGGTCGAGTCGCATGGGCGCCGGCACGAAATCGGGTTCTTCCTCAATGAACAGGAAAGGCTGGGTCTCGCTGCCCGACTCAGGCGACTGATCGGCCGTGTGGACGAATCCCCGCCGTTGCCGAAGCAGACTGGTGCCGCGTGAAGCGGACCACTGACCCGTCAACACCGTCGTGTTTCAAACATCTCGAATAACCGGACAGCCCATGAAGAGATATCTCAGCCACGCTCTAACCACCACTTTCGCGATCCTGGGCAGCCTCGCTCCCCTTGCTGCGCACGCCGAGTGGGGCAACCTCAACATGCCCGTGGGCGTCACCGAGCTTTCGAAAGAAATTCACTCGCTGCACATGACCATTTTTTGGTGGTGCGTGGCGATCGGTGTGTTCGTATTCGGTTGGATGATCTGGTCACTGGTGGCGTTCCGCAAATCGCAGGGCGCGAAACCCGATACCACTATGGTGCACAGCGCCAAAGCGGAGATCATCTGGACGGTGATTCCGGTGGTAATCCTCGTCATCATGGCGGTCCCGGCAGCGCGTACTCTGATCGCCATCGAGGACACACGCAACACCGAGATCAGCATCAAAGCCACCGGCCACCAGTGGAAGTGGCAATACGAATACCTCGGCGAGAACGTGAGCTTCTTTTCGCAACTCGATCGCGCGAGCGACGAAGCGCGGCAGCTCAAGTCCGGCATCAATCCGACGACAGTGCCCGATTATTTGTTGAGCGTCGACAACCCACTGGTAGTCCCCGAGGGTACCAAAGTGCGCATGCTACTCACGGCTAATGATGTCATTCATGCGTGGTGGGTCCCAGCCTTCGGTATGAAGAAAGACGCCATCCCGGGTAACATCAATGAATTATGGTTTAAGGTCGAAAAAGGAAAGACTGGCATTTATCGCGGTCAATGCGCTGAGCTTTGCGGCCGTGATCACGGCTTTATGCCCGTAGTCGTCAAGGTGGTCACCAAAGACGAATATAAGGCATGGCTCGCGCAACAAAAGACCGCTGCCAATCCTGCCGCCGCTGAGCCGACGGCCGAGCCCGCCGTCGATGCCGTGTCTACGATTGCTGCCTTACCGGCGGCGCCCCAGGGCTAAGCCAGCAGAGTGAATCCGCGTCTTGCCCTCGTAATGTTAAAAAATCAGCTAGAAAGAAGAGAATAGAGATCATGACCAACACCGTA
>VGUP01000035.1 GCA_016874175.1 Gammaproteobacteria bacterium
TCACCGACATCTTCGCGGCGGGCGCGCAGCGGCGGCAGCTCCATGCGAATGACATTGAGCCGGTGAAAGAGATCTTCGCGGAACAAGCCACGAGCAACACGGTCTTCGAGATTTTGATGCGTGGCGGCGATCACCCGCACATCGACGCGGATCGGCGTCTGTCCACCGACCCGGTAAAACTCACCCTCGGCGAGCACGCGCAGCAGTCGGGTCTGCAAAGGCGTCGACATGTCACCAATCTCGTCGAGAAAGAGCGTGCCGCCGTCCGCTTGTTCGAAGCGGCCGCGCCGCAAGGCGTCGGCGCCGGTGAATGCGCCCTTTTCGTGACCGAACAACTCGGACTCGAGCAGCTCGGAAGGTATTGCCGAGGTGTTGAGCGCAATGAACGGTTTTGCGGCACGCGGACTGTGGCCATGCAGCGCTCTGGCAACCAATTCTTTGCCGGTACCGGACTCGCCAGTGATCAACACCGTTACCGCCGAGCGCGACAACCTGCCGATGGCGCGAAACACCTGCTGCATCGCCGGCGCTTTGCCGAGCAGGTCCGGCACGCGACCATCGGCGCTACGGTCGGCCGCGTTGCGCTGCACGCTCTGCGCGGCCCGCTTGACGAGTTCGATCACCTGATCGATGTCGAAAGGCTTGGGCAGATATTCGAAGGCCCCGCTTTCGTAGGCCGATACCGCATTGTCGAGATCGGCATGGGCCGTCATCACGATGATCGGCAGCTGGGGTCGTGTACCGTGGAGCTTGCGCACCAGCTCGAGTCCGGAGATTCCGGGCATCCGGATATCGGTCAACAGCACATCAGGTGCATCGCCACGCAGGGCTTCGAGGGCAGATTCGGTGGCTTCGAATACTTTGGGCAGCATGCCGCCACTCTTGAGCGCCTTTTCGAGCACCCAGCGTATCGACGCGTCATCGTCGACCAACCAGACACGTAAGGGTCGTGCGCTCATGGGATAGCCTCGGCAACCGCAAGCGGCAGCACCAAAGAAAATACAGTGTGGCCGGGTTCACTCTGAAACTCGATCAAGCCGCCGTTACGATTGGCGAGCTCTTGCGCCACCGCCAAACCAAGACCGGTACCGTTCGGACGCGCTGTCACGAGCGGATAGAAGAGGGTGCCACGGATTTCTTCGGGCACGCCTGGGCCATCGTCAAGTACATCGATTCGCGCAGCGAGCCGATGCCGTACCGCACCGATATGTGCCTGCGTGACGACGCGCGTGCGCAGCACAACGCGACCCTTCTCGCCTACCGCCTGCAACGCATTGCGGGCGAGGTTGAGCAGCGCCTGCACGAGTTGATTGCGGTCGAAACGACCTTCGGGAATGCTGGGATCGTAGTCGCGCTCAACCACCACGGCCGCGGGCGCTTCGGCAGTGAGCAGCCGGTGTACGTGCTCGCAAACCTCGTGAATATTGAGCGCAATTTTCTGCGGCAGGCGCGCCGGGCTCGTCATGATATCGACCAGCGCCGTCAGCCGATCGGCTTCGTTGATGATTACGCTGGTGTATTCACGCAGTTCCGGATCGGGCAATTGACGCGCGAGCAACTGCGCTGCGCCGCGTACGCCGCCGAGCGGATTTTTGATCTCGTGCGCCAGCTGCCGAGTCATCATGCGGTTGCCTTCGAGCCTGGCTCGCAAGGCATGATCGCGATTGAGACGTGCACGGGGTGCCGCATCGGCAAGTTCCAGCAACAGACGACGCGACCCACCCACATCGTCGATCGCGGTGATGGTAAAATCGACGATGCGCGCTTCGCGCGGCGCACCGAGCAGTCGCAGGGCCTGTTCGATTTCCGTGATTGGTTCACCGGTGTCGCGTACTCGAAGCAATGAGACCTGCAGCGCCGTGCAGTCCGTGAAGAGTTCGCAGAAAGGACGACCGCGGGCCTGGTTAAGGCCCACGGCCATCAGGCCCTGTGCGGCAACGTTCGCATGCATGACCATCAACGCGGCATCCAGCATGACGACGCCGGTCGCCAGGGCATCGAGAAGATCTGCGGGGTCGTGATGCGCAGCGAAACTCTGGAAGAGTCGCTCAACCGCCATGGTGCTTGCCGCGCATCACGCCGCCCTGGTTCAGCAGCTGTAGTACAGGTCGAGTTCGACCGGGTGAGTGCTCATGCGGTAACGCGTGACTTCCTGCATCTTGAGGCCGATGTAGGCATCGATCACATCGTTGGTGAACACGCCGCCGCGGGTGAGGAACTCGCGATCCGTGTCGAGATGCTCGAGCGCCATGTCGAGAGAGTGGCACACCGTCGGGATGTGCTTCGCCTCTTCGGGCTCGAGATCGTACAAATCTTTGTCCGCCGGATCGCCGGGGTGGATCTTGTTCTGGATACCATCAATACCCGCCATCATCATGGCTGCAAAGGCGAAGTACGGATTCGCCGAAGAATCGGGGAAGCGTACTTCGATACGACGCGCCTTCGGATTGGAGACGAAGGGAATGCGGATCGAGGCTGAACGATTACGCGCCGAATAGGCGAGCATCACCGGCGCCTCGAAGCCCGGCACCAGTCGCTTGTAGCTGTTGGTGCCGGCGTTGGTGAAGGCATTGAGCGCCTTGGCGTGCTTGATGATGCCGCCAATGTAGTAAAGCGCGATGTCGGACAGACCGCCGTATTTGTCGCCGGCGAACAGCGCTTTACCGTCTTTTTGCAGTGACTGGTGAACGTGCATGCCCGAGCCGTTGTCACCGACCAGCGGCTTCGGCATGAAGGTCGCAGTCTTGCCATAGGCGTGCGCGACGTTGTGCACGGCGTACTTCAGACTTTGCACTTCGTCAGCTTTTTTGACGAGACCGCCAGCACCGATACCGATTTCGCACTGACCGCCGGTCGCAACTTCGTGGTGGTGCACTTCGACCACGAGGCCGAGTTCCTCACACGCGCCGCACATCGCGTTGCGGATGTCCTGATAAGCATCGACCGGTGGCACCGGGAAGTAGCCGCCCTTCACGCCAGGACGATGACCCTTGTTGCCACCCTCGATGTCGGTGTAACTGTTCCATGCACCCTGCACGGAATCGATTTCATAGGCCGAGCCGTGCATCTCGTTCTTCCAGCGCACGCTGTCAAAGATGAAGAACTCGTTCTCGGGACCAAACATCGCGCCGTCGGCAATGCCCGTGCTCTTGAGATAAGCCTCGGCGCGCTTGCCGATGGAGCGCGGGTCGCGCTCATAGCCCTGCATGGTGGCGGGCTCGATGACATCGCAACGGATGTTGACCGTGGCTTCTTCAAAGAAAGGATCGAGGATCGCGGTGCCGGCCTCAAGCATCAGGATCATGTCGGATTCGTTGATGCCCTTCCAACCGGCAATCGAGGAACCGTCGAACATCTTGCCGTCGCGGAACAAACCTTCATCCACCAGCTTGGCGGGAATGGTGACGTGCTGCTCTTTGCCACGGGTATCCGTGAAGCGCAGGTCGGCCCACTTCACTTCCTTGTCCTTGATCATCTTGATGACGTCACTGGCGGTGCTCATGTTCGCTCCGTTCTGAAATCGAGTAAGTTAAGAAAGAAAAAGACGCGCAATTATGATGCATCTGCCGTGCCGCCGCACCAAAGAGCAGGAAAATCAAGGATTTGAAGACTCAAAAAGCCTATTACCAGGGCTTATATGCACCACGATAATGCACATACAGACTTAATTGCATTATTTTAGTGCACAAAGGCACCGAGGCGCCGACGTGGTCGTCACCTTCGGGTCGACGACCTACAAGATTTCATCGCGGCGCTAGACGAGCGCCACCAGCGTAAACCCCTCCTTCCGTGCAGCGTCGGCGAGCCGACGGTCGGCCGTCACGAACTCCAGCGTGGTCGGGCGCATCTCGGCGGCGACGACCGCGGCGGCGAGCTGGACGGAGTCGGCGGCGCGCAGCGGATGCACACGCAGCAGACGGCCCGCGCACTCGCGCAGCATGTCGCTGGCGTCGATCTCGTGCCAAACATCGGCCAATGTCGCGAGGTTGTCGAACGCGCGGGCCGCACCGCCGGCGTCGAGAGCGCCATCGCGCTCCAGACGCGCGAGCGCCGACGCGCATTCGATTCGTGTGCCCCACCAGACGATCATCACGGGATCCGCCGCCAGAGATGCGCGGGCCGAGGAGGTGGTCGGCTCGCTGACGACGAGCGGCAGCAGCGCCGAGGAATCCCAGAACTTCATCGCCCTTCCCGACGCTCCTCGAGCAAAGTCGCCACAGCAGAGGAGCCCCGGACCGCGCGCGGCAGCTCACGCTTGAGGAGCTCCGGCGCCAGAGCGCGACGACCCCGACGCAGCACTCCGGCGCGCTCGAGCCGCGCCAACTGACCCTCGGGATCGCCGCCCTTGACGGGACCGCTGACCGGCTCGAGCCGCGCCACCGGGCGGCCGCGATCGACGATCAACAGCGGCGCGCCACGCTGCACGCCGTCGATAAGCGCGCTTAGCTTGTCCTTCAGCTCTGAAATACTAGCCTTTTTCATATGGCTATTATAACCATTAGTGATGACGACCCCAATACCCATGACCCCGGCCCCACACATAGGCGGCCATCAGGCACAAGAGACCGCTCAAGCAGCCGGTGAGAATGTAGGGCGCCGACGGTCGCCAGATATCGAACAGCGTGCCGCCGACGCTGGCCGCCAGAAATATTCCTAGCGACCCGCACAGCGTGAACACGCCGATCACCGCGCCGCGGCCCCGCACTGGCGCCACCTGTCCGACCAAGGCCTGCGAGGCGAGGATGCCACTCATTTCGCCAACACCAAGAAACACCGCGGCAACGTACATCGCCGGCTGGAATGGATCGTCCTGGAAACCGAACCACACGTAGCCAAAACAGGCGAGGGCGGAAGCAACGGCCATGAACAGCACACGATCGAGACGGTCGATGAAGCTGATGACCGTCACCGCCCAAAACGTCGCCGTAATCTGGATGACGACGAAAATACCGCCACTGTGCTGCATGGCTTCGGCGGGCGACATGCCCTGCTCCTTGCCGGCCTGCACCATCCAGAGAAAAAAGAACGCGCTGATGATCGACAACGAAGCGCGCGACACGGTAGCGGACGCATAGGCGAGTCGCACGCGCAGATCACGGGCCGCGGCAATGCCGACGCGCAGCGTGGCCAGTAGCGGCTCGCGCTGCTCCAGCTGCCCCGGTGCGCGGCGTGCGAGTCCGCGCAACACGATCATCATGGGGATGAGACAAAGCACAGCTACCGACCAGTAAGCCGCGCGGCCCGCCTCAAGCGGCGTCATGCCCTGCGCAAGAAAAATCTTTGGCAGTTGCGAAGCGAGCCCAACCAAAGAAGCCACGCCGAGCCCGTTGAGAAAGAAACAGATACCCACCAACTTGCCGCGCGAGGTTTCCTGCGGATAGTCGGCGATTACGGCCGACAGCATCGCGGCAATGAGCGATGCGCCGCAGGCGGTGATGAAAATCATCGCGTAGAGCGTCCAGTCGAAGCTCGCGAACGGAAACAGCGCGTAGCCAATCGCCAGGATCGCGAAACCCATGCCATAAATGATGCGGCGACCGAGTCGGTCGGACGCTGCGCCGATGAGCCCGGATAGCAAAAGCGCCGGGATCTCGCTCACCACATCCATGGACGCACTGACTCGACCCTGAATGTCGTCGGGAATATCGAGCATCGAGTTGAACAGGTACGGTCGCAGATTGCCGACCAGCGTCAACAAGCCGATCGAAAAGAATGCGGTGCCGAGCAACGCATAGAAATTCGAGCGCTCGATGCCGGGGGCGAGCTCCCAGATACCGACTTTGGTTCCCTGCTCTGCGCGATCACGCGCTACCGTCGTCTCCATCGTGCCCCCCCGGCTGGTAGCGACTTGGCTGTTGCAGCCGCTTTCAACATGCCAGTCAGTATACTGGCCACCCCCTGGGTTAACCGCGGTCAAAGCCGCGCGCCGGAATCATGGCCCGCACGTTTCAGGATCTGGTTTTCTTACTACAGCAATACTGGTCCGATCAGGGCTGCGTCGTGCTGCAGCCCTATGACATGGAAGTCGGCGCGGGCACTTTTCATACCGGGACCTTCCTGCGTGCCGTGGGGCCGGAGCCCTGGAGTGCGGCTTACGTGCAACCTTCGCGTCGTCCCACCGACGGCCGCTATGGCGACAATCCCTTCCGGCTGCAGCGCTATTACCAATTTCAGGTGGTGATGAAGCCCTCGCCACTCGAGATCCTCGATCTGTACATCGGCTCGCTCAAAATGCTGGGCTTCGATCCATTGGTACACGACATCCGCTTCGTCGAAGACAACTGGGAGTCGCCGACGCTGGGCGCTTGGGGACTCGGCTGGGAAGTGTGGCTGAACGGCATGGAAGTCACGCAGTTCACCTACTTCCAGCAAGTGGGCGGCATCGACTGCAAGCCGGTGACCGGCGAAATCACTTACGGCCTCGAACGTCTGGCGATGTACCTGCAAGGCGTCGACAGCGTGTACGACATCGTCTGGACCGACGGGCCACGCGGCAAGATCACTTATCGCGACGTCTATCACCAGAACGAAGTCGAGCAGTCGAAGTACAACTTCGAGCACGCTGATACCGCGGTGCTGTTCAGAGACTTCGACGAATACGAGGCCACCTGTCAAAAATTGCTCGAGGCCAAGCTCGGCTTGCCGGCCTATGAGCAGATACTCAAGGCCTCGCACACCTTTAATCTGCTCGATGCGCGACGCGCCATCTCGGTGACGGAGCGGCAAGGATTTATCCTGCGGGTACGCACGCTGGCGCGTGGCGTCGCCCAGGCCTATTACGACGCTCGCGAAGCGCTCGGCTTTCCGATGCTGCAGGCCGCAGCACCCATCGCACCGGCGCCAGCCGTCGCGGCGCAGGAGAATACGCGGTGACTGCCGTGCGCGACTTCCTGTTCGAGCTCGGCACCGAAGAATTGCCCCCGCTTGCCTTGCCTGAGCTCGAGCGTGCGCTCGCTGCAGGGATCCGCAGTGGTCTGGCAGCGGCGGGTTTGCAGCGTGGCGAACTCGTGTCCTACGCGGCACCACGGCGCTTGGCGGTGCTCGTACACGCGCTTGCCGAGAGGCAACCCGAGCAAGTGCTCAAGCGTCGCGGGCCGCCGGTCAATGCCGCCTTTGACAAAACCGGGCAGCCGACGCGCGCAGCCACCGCCTTTGCGGAAAGCTGCGGTGTCGCTGTGGGTGCGCTCGGTCGAGTGACCGAGGGCAAGGGCGAATTTCTTTGGTTCGAAGGCAGCAAGCCGGGTGCAATGGCGGTCTCGTTGCTGCCGGGCATCGTGCAGGCGGCACTCGATGCGCTGCCGATCCCGAAACGCATGCGTTGGGGCGCGGGCGATGCCGAATTCGTGCGGCCCGTACACTGGGTGGTGATGCGCTTCGGCGCCGAAGTGCTGCCCGTGCGACTGCTGGATACCGCTGCCGGTTCGAGCACGCGCGGTCATCGTTTTCATGCACCGGGCGAGCTGGCCATCGCAGCACCTGCCGACTATGCAGCGGTTTTGCGCTCACAAGGGCACGTGATCGCGAGCTTCGCCGAACGCCGAGCGCACATCCATGAGCAGGTGCTGGCCTGTGCGCAGGCGCAAGGTGGGCGCGCCGTACTCGATGAAGAACTGCTCGATGAAGTGACTGCGCTGGTCGAATGGCCAGTCGCCGTAGAAGGCCGCTTCGATGCGCGTTTCCTCGCGCTGCCGCGCGAAGTGTTGATCTCCACGCTGCAAGAACACCAGCGGTATTTCGCTATCGAAAATGCAGCGGGTGCCCTCACCAATCGCTTCATCACCATCAGCAATATCGACAGCCGCGAGCCCACGCGCGTGCGCGAAGGTAACGAACGCGTGGTTCGCCCACGACTTTCCGATGCGGCGTTCTTCCAGCAACAAGACCGACGGCAGTCGCTCGCGGCTTGGCGCGACGGACTCGACAAAGTCACCTTCCAGGTAAAACTTGGCTCGATCGGCGACAAGGTGCGACGCATCGTCACGCTTGCGCGCACGATCGCTCCGCAGATCGCCGCAGACCCCGAGCTCGCAGCGCGTGCAGCCGATCTCTGCAAATGCGATCTGCTATCGGCGATGGTGGGGGAATTCCCTGAACTGCAAGGCACCATGGGTGCGTACTATGCGGTCGCCGACGGCGAAAATCCTCGAGTCGCAGCGGCGATTCGCGAGCATTACCAGCCGCGTGGCGCGGGCGATGCGCTGCCTGCAGACCCGGTCAGCGCCGCAGTCGCGCTCGCCGACAAACTCGACACACTCGCTGGAATCTTTGGCATCGGGCAAAAACCGAGCGGCACCAAAGATCCCTTCGCACTGCGCCGGGCCGCTATCGGCGTGTTTCGCATCGCTCTCGAAGGTCGTCTCGATCTTGATCTGGCCAAACTGGTCACGGCGGCAGTCGCTGCGCAGCCGGTCAAAACTGCAGAAACTGCAAGCGAAGTGTTGGCCTACTTTCAGGAACGCATGCGCGCGCACTACCTCGACGCCGGCTTCCCCGCTGAATCCTTCGATGCAGTACTCGCCACGGGTGGCAGCCGACCGATCGATTTCGAGGCGCGCATGCAAGCGCTCGCCAGCTTCCGTAAACGACCCGAAGCCGAAAGTCTTGCGGCGGCCAACAAACGCATCGCCAACATTCTCAAAAAATCTGCGGGGGGCGAGTCAGCTGGGCAAGCTGTCATCGCCGAGGTCAATGCAAGTTTGCTGACGGCAGCAGCTGAACGTGCGCTACACGAGGCGATCGAAGCGGTGGCCAGCAAGGTCGAATCGGCCTTGGCCGCGCGGCACTATGACGCCGCTCTCGAGACTCTGGCGGGGCTGCGGCCGGCGATCGACGCTTTTTTCACTGACGTCATGGTCAATGATCCTGATCCCGCGCTGCGCACCAACCGCCTTGCACTGGTGGCACGAGTCCGCAGCCTGTTCGCAGGCGTGGCCGATCTTTCTCGACTCCCCGGTTGACACGAGGCGCGACGTGCAGCTTCTGCGCTCGCTGATCTTCACCACCTTCCTGTTCGCGTGGACCCTCGGCTACGCGATGTTCTTCGTGCTGGTGGGCGGTTTTTTTCCGCATCCCAAACGCTTTGCGCTGATCGAATGGTATGCCGCGCGGATCTTTGACGTATTGCGGGTAACCTGCGGGCTCAGCTATTCGGTCGAGGGCTGCGAAAACATTCCGCCGGAACCGCATATCGCTTACTGGAAACACTCCTCCGCCTGGGAGACCTTCGGTCAATTCCTCGTTGGTCCCGCTAAGGTGATCGTGCTCAAGCATGAGCTCTTGTACATCCCTTTCTTTGGTTGGGGTCTGCAATTGCTGCGTTCGATCGCCGTCAGGCGTGGCGCAGGCGCCTCCGCGGTCAATCAAGTCGTGCAACAAGGCCGCGATCGCCTTACCGAAGGTCTATCGATCCTGATATTCCCCGAGGGCACGCGTGTTGCGGCAGGTGAAACTCGACCCTACGGCGTCAGCGGCGCCCTGCTCGCGAGCCGCGTCGGCTGCAAGGTGGTGCCCATTGCCCACGATGCGGGTTATTACTGGCCGCGCCGCGGCCTGCTGAAAAAACCGGGCCACATCCGCGTGATCATCGGTCCGCCCATCGAAACGGCGGATCGCGAACCACGCGACATCAATGACGAAGCCCAAGCTTGGATCGAAAACACCATCAGGCTCATCCGCGAGCAAAAGCTCTCGAGGACATCTTCATGAAACGTCGGCGATTTTTGACGTCCCTCAGCGCGCTGTCGCTGGGCTCCGCGCTAGCGCTGCAAGTGGATCTGGCGAACGCCGACGAACGCGCAGGCGGCAAATTTTGATCCTATCGAGCAGGGGCTCGCAGCACTCAAGGCGCAGCTGGAGCAGGGTTTGTCAGCCGCGGCACTGGTCACGGCATACCTCGATCGCATTGCCAAAATCGACCAGGCCGGACCTAAATTCCATTCAGTTCTCGCGGTCAACCCGCAGGCCTTGCAAGCCGCACGAGCGCTCGATGCCGAACGTCGCGCGGGCACCGTACGCGGCCCATTGCACGGCATACCGCTGCTAATCAAAGATAATATCGCGACGCTCGATCCGCTGCCGACGACGGCGGGCTCGCTTGCTTTGGCCAAGGCGTTTCGCGTTACCGACGCACCGCTGGTCGCAAGGCTGCGTGCCGCGGGCGCCGTGATCCTCGGCAAAACCAATCTCAGCGAGTGGGCCAACTTCCGCTCGACACAATCGAACAGCGGTTGGAGTGCGGTCGGCGGGCAAACGGGTAACGCCTACGATCCGTTGCGTACGCCGTCGGGTTCGAGTTCAGGCTCGGCAACCGCAGCCGCGCTCAGCTTGTGCGCGGCTGCGATCGGCACCGAAACCAATGGGTCCATCCTCTCGCCATCGGCCGTGAACGGGCTGGTCGGCTTCAAGCCCTCGCTCGGAGCGGTGAGCGGCCGCGGCATCGTGCCGATCTCGCCGCGTCAAGATGTTGCTGGACCGATGACCCGCTGTGTCGACGATGCCGCTTTGCTCGCCGGCATCATTTACGAGCGACCACGGCGAAAAGTAGCGCTCGAAACCACGATCAGCAACAAACCCAATTCGCTGCGGGTCGGTATTGCTCCGGCGACCGATTCGATGCGGCTTGGTGTCGAGGCACTCTACAAACGGGCGATCGAAGTGTGGCGCAGTGCCGGCGCCTAAATCATCGACGCGCCGCTGCCGCGCAATTTTCGCGACGCACAGTCCGACGAATTCACCGCATTGCTGTACGAATTCAAAGCCGCCCTCCACGATTATCTGGGTGCGCTGAACGCGCAGCAGGCCGAAGTCAGAACGCTGGAGGCGCTGATCGACTTCAACCGTCGCAATGCCGATCGGGAAATGCCGCGTCTCGGTCAGGAAATTCTGGAGATGGCCGTCGCCAAAGGCCCGCTCAGCGAAAAACCTTATCTCGATGCAGTCGCCAACCTGCGCAAACTCGTGGAGTTCGAAGGCCTCGATGCCCTGTTCCGCAACTTGCGCGTCGATGTGCTGGTGGCACCAGGCACCGGGCCTGCGAGTCTCATCGACACGATACTCGGCGATCGCAACGATACCGGGGGTTCGACGCTGGGCTCGGCGGCGGCGATTGCCGGCTATCCGAGCATCACTCTGCCGATCGGCGTCGTCAAAGAAATGCCGGTTGGTATGACGGTGGTGGCACCGCGGTATGCGGAAGATCGTCTGCTGCGCATCGCCGCCAGGTTCGAACGGGAAGGCAGACTGCGCGTGCCTTCGAGGTTCGCCCGCAGCTGACTCGTTAAGGCCACTCGCCGAAGAGTGCGCCACCGCGCCAAAGATCGATACCGACTGCGGGACGATGAACCATCGACCAGCAGGAAACCGGCATCGAAGAATAGTTTGTCAGCCACGGGCATCACCGTATTCGTTGCCGACTCACGGCAGGCCAAAGTATTCGAATTGAGTGAGCCTGGTGCCTTACCCCGCTCGTTGGAAACCATCGATAACCCGTTCACGACGCGTCATGACCGCGATCTCGGCGCCGATGCGCCGGGGACCGTCATGACCCGAAGCAGACAAAGCGGCAGTGGTGCGGGTATACGACGCACGGCACTGCAAGGGCGACGCGGCCACAAGCAGCACGCCGTCAGTCAATTTGCACGCCAGATCGCCGATCGCGTGACCACGGCAGCGAACAACCACAACCGTGGTGGGGTGGTCTTGGTCGCGGCACCGCGATTCCTCGCGGAGCTGCGTGGCCACCTGCCCAAGCCCGCACTGCAACGCGTACTTCGCGAGTTGCCACGCGATCTTGTGGGACTGTCGGTGCCCGCATTGCAACAAAGATTAGCCGAGGCGCTGCGCCCCTGACGACAGCGTCTGCCGCAACCCTCGGCGACTGGCGCTCAGCGCAGTCGCGGCGGGCCCTCGTGCTCGAGCAAGCCGGTCTCGCTATAAACTTGCAACTTCTCGCGTGTGTCGGCGATGTCCATATTGCGCAAAGTAAGCTGACCAATGCGATCGGCCGGAGTAAACATGCCCTCGCCTTTTTCCATGGTCAGGCGCTCGGGGTGATAGCTGAGTTGCGGGCCCTGCGTATCGAGAATCGACCAATCGTTGCCGCGGCGCAGTTCCAGCGTCACCTCACCGGTAATCGCGCGCGCAACCCAGCGCTGGGCACTTTCGCGCAACATCAGGCATTGCGGATCGAACCAACGACCCTGATACAGCAAACGGCCGATACGCCGACCGTTGTTGCGATATTGCTCGATCGTATCTTCATTGTGGATGGCGGTGAGCAGTCGCTCGTAGGCGATGAAAAGCAGCGCCATCCCCGGTGCCTCATAGATACCGCGGCTTTTGGCTTCGATGATGCGGTTCTCGATCTGATCGCTCATACCTAAGCCGTGGCGACCACCGATGCGGTTGGCTGCTTCGAACAGCGTGAGCTCGTCGGCAAAACTTTGGCCGTTGAGCGCGACCGGGCGCCCGGCCTCGAAACGGACGTTGACCATCTCATGAGGGATCGCGACCTCGTCACGCCAAAAGGCAACCCCCATGATCGGCTGCACGATGCTAATACCGCGGTTCAAAAATTCGAGATCTTTAGCTTCGTGCGTGGCACCGAGCAGATTGGAATCGGTGGAATAAGCCTTCTCGGTGCTCACGCGGTAGTCGAGGCCAGCAGCGGCGAGATATGCGGACATCTCGCGCCGACCCCCGAGTTCGGCGATGAAGCGCTCGTCCAGCCACGGCTTGTAGATGCGCAGCGCAGGGTTCGCCAGCAAACCATAGCGATAGAAACGTTCGATATCGTTGCCCTTGTGCGTGCTGCCATCGCCCCAGATGTTGACGCCGTCCTCGCGCATGGCGAGCACCAAGGCTGTCCCGGTGACGGCGCGGCCGAGCGGCGTGGTATTGAAATAGGTGATGCCCGCAGTCGAAATGTGAAACGCGCCGCTCTGGATCGCCGTGATACCCTCGGCAACGAGCTGTGCTCGGCAATCGACCAACCGCGCATGGGCTGCTCCCAGTGCGAGCGCGCGTTGCGGAATGCCCTCGTAATCGCTCTCGTCCGGCTGCCCGAGATGCGCGGTATACGCACAGGGCAGTGCGCCGCGCGTGCGCATCCAATGCACGGCCGCGCTGGTGTCGAGACCGCCCGAGAAAGCGATGCCCACGCGTTCGCCGATCGGCAATTTCTGCAGTATCGTGGCGCTCATTCACCCGCCTCGTCGCTACCCTGGGTGGAAATTTGGCTAATCATGGGACGATGATATCGCGCGGCAGTAATCTTGCCGATGTACGCCTGAGGAGACCCGCTGATGAACGCAAATCCCGACACCCGCGCCAGCCCGCTTTCGTCAAAGATTTCGACCGAGGAATGGCAGGCGCGGGTTGCGCTCGCGGCGCTCTATCGGCTGGTGGCGCTGCATGGTTGGGACGACATGATTTTCACGCACATCTCGGCGCGTGTGCCCGGACCTGAGCACCACTTTCTCATCAATCCTTACGGCTGGTTTTTCGACGAAATCACCGCATCGTGTCTGGTCAAGGTCGATCTGCAAGGCAAGAAGGTCGACGACAACCCGCAGCCCATCAACCCTGCGGGCTTTACCATCCATTCTGCGATCCACGCGGCCCGGGCCGATGCGCAGTTCGTCGTGCACGTGCACACCGACGCGGGCGCTGCGGTGTCGGCGCAAGAGGCCGGCCTGCTGCCGATCAGCCAACATGCACTGATCGTGCTGCCCGCACTCGCGTACCACGACTACGAAGGCATCGCCCTCAATCTCGATGAGCGGCAACGCATCGTCGCCGATCTGGGCGATAAGTCGCTGCTGCTGCTGCGCAACCATGGAACTTTGGCGCTCGGTCCCACAGCCTGCGATGCGTTCTTGGGTTTGTTCATGCTGGAGCGCGCCTGCCAGCAACAAGTGATGGCCTTGTCCGCGGGCGCACAGGGTGTGCGTCACGCGCCCGCCGCGGCACGCGACGAAGTCACAACACAAATGGCGATGATGGGCCCGATGGCGAGCAAACTCGCCTGGCCGGGTCTGCTGCGCAAGCTCGACCGCGAATCGCCGGGCTACGACGCGTAATCAAACATCGAGGTTCGATACCGCCAAGGCGTTCTTTTCGATGAACTCACGCCGCGGCTCCACCTCATCGCCCATCAGCGTGGTAAAGACTTCGTCGGCGGCGACGGCGTCTTCGATCCGCACCTGCATCAGGCGCCGGCTTTCCGGATTGATGGTCGTATCCCACAACTGCTCGGGATTCATTTCGCCAAGACCCTTGTAGCGCTGGATCGACTGGCCGCGCTTGGCGAGTTCGAACAACCAATCGATGGCTTGCTCGAACGACGCGATATCGCGCCGCGATTCACCGCGCCGCACGTGAGCGCCCTCGCCGATCAAGCCCGCCAAGGTACGCGACAGAGTGGCGATGCGTTGATACTCGGACGAGTCAAAGAAATCGCGGGTCAGGTACTTGTCGAAGCGACTGCCATGCTCATCCTTGATCACGTGGATGCGCGGTACGCCCTGCCCGGTTGCGGCGGCCTGCACATCCAGTCGGTAGTTGGCGTTGCCATCGGCCGCGGCATTCAGGCGCGCGGCCAGCTCGGTCGTCCAAGCTGCGAGCCAGTCCGCTCGACCGAAATCGCCGCGCGAAACCACCGGCACGTAGAGCAGTTGCTCGAGTAGACGCGCATCGTAGCGCCGCGCCGAGCGCGCGATGATTTGCTGCACTTCGACATATTGCCGCGCCAAAGTTTCGAGGCCTGCGCCCCGCACCGGCGGCGCTGCCGAATTGAGATGCAGCTGGGCATCTTCGAGAGCTGAATTCAGCAGCATGGCGTTGAGTTCGTTGTCGTCTTTGACGTACATCTCCTGCTTGCCCCGCTTTATTTTGTAGAGCGGCGGTTGCGCAATGTAGATGTGGCCGCGCTCTATGAGCAACGGCAGTTGTCGATAAAAGAAGGTCAGCAACAACGTACGGATGTGACTGCCGTCGACGTCCGCGTCAGTCATGATGATGATGCGGTGGTAGCGCAGTTTCTCGATGTCGAATTCGTCGCGCCCGATGCCGCAGCCGAGCGCGGTGATGAGGGTGCCGACTTCGGCCGACGACAGCATCTTGTCGAATCGAGCTTTTTCGACGTTCAGAATCTTGCCCTTAAGCGGCAGGATCGCTTGAGTGCGACGATCGCGTCCCTGTTTGGCAGAACCGCCTGCCGAATCTCCCTCGACAATGAACAGTTCGGAGAGCGCCGGATCTTTTTCCTGACAGTCGGCGAGCTTGCCAGGCAAGCCGGCGATATCGAGCGCGCCCTTGCGACGCGTCAATTCGCGGGCTTTGCGCGCCGCCTCACGAGCGCGCGCTGCTTCAATGATTTTGCCGGCGATGGCCTTCGCTTCCTGCGGCTTTTCCAACAGGAACTCGGAGAATTTTTGAGCCACGGCGGTCTCGACGACGCCCTTGACTTCGGAGGAGACAAGTTTGTCTTTGGTCTGTGACGAAAACTTCGGATCGGGAAGCTTGACCGACAAAATCGCCGTCAGCCCTTCGCGTGCATCGTCACCGGTGGTCGGGACTTTCTCGCGCTTGGCGACGCCTTCTTTTTCGATGTAATCATTGAGCGTACGGGTCAGCGCTGCGCGAAAGCCGGCCAGATGCGTGCCGCCATCTTTCTGCGGGATATTGTTGGTGTAGCAGAACATCGACTCCTGATAAGAGTCGTTCCACTGCATCGCCACCTCGACACCGATCGACCCTTCCTGGGTCCGGAACCAAAACACGTGATCGTGTATCGATTGCTTCGATCGATTGAGGTGTTTGACGAAAGCCTGCAAACCACCCTCATGTTGGAAAACGTCGCGCTTGTCTTCGCGTTCGTCGACCAAATCGATGCGCACACCCGAGTTGAGGAACGACAATTCGCGCAAACGTTTGGCGAGCGTGTCGTAATCGAACTGGATGTTGGTGAAGATCGACGGGCTGGGCTTGAAGCGCACCATCGTGCCGGTGCGATCGGTGGTTCCCGCCCCGGCGAGCGGTGCGACCGGGTCGCCGAGGTGATACTCCTGCGTGTGCAATTTGCCGTCGCGATGGATGGTGAGCTGCAGTACGTCGGAGAGCGCGTTGACCACCGAGACGCCGACGCCGTGCAAGCCGCCAGACACTTTGTAGGAGCTATCGTCGAATTTTCCGCCGGCGTGCAACACAGTCATGATGACTTCGGCGGCAGAACGGCCTTCTTCGGCGTGAATATCGACCGGGATGCCGCGGCCGTTGTCTTCGACGGTGATGGACTCGTCAGCGTGAATCGTGACCACGATGCGGTCACAATGGCCCGCCAGCGCCTCGTCGATCGAGTTGTCGACGACCTCGAAAACCATGTGGTGCAGCCCGGTGCCGTCATCGGTATCGCCGATGTACATTCCGGGCCGCTTTCGGACCGCGTCGAGACCCTTTAAGACCTTGATTTTACTGGAATCGTAGACGTCTGCTTCGGACATGCTTGGGCCCAGCGGAGAGATGCGAAATCATACCTGAAATACCCGTCCTTGTTCCACGTGAAACACTGTTTCTGGAGTCCCGAATAGCGCAGTCTCCCGATCGAGTGCGGCGACGATCACCTGGCATTCCAAACCGGTGACCCGGCCGATAAATCGCGACAGTCGCTCTCGGTCAAGCTCCGCGGAGGGATCATCGAGCAGGACCGTCGGGTGCAGTCCATGTTCTCGTTTCAGATATTCGAGTTGGCAGAGATTGAGAGCGACGGCAGCAAGTTTCTGCTGGCCGCGCGATAAGACCTCGCGGGCCAGCCTGCCGCTGATCTTCAAACTGAGATCCGCCCGATGCGGTCCGACGGTGGTGGTTCGTCGGTCGCGATCCCGCTGTGCCGCCGCCGTCAGGGCATCACCTAACCCTACGCTCTGGTCCCAGCCTGACTGCAAATCGAGGCTTATCGGTAGGTCGGTCAGTTCCGCAGCGATCTCCATCCAGTAGGGATGCAGCGCGGCGAGTACTCGCTGCCGGGCCATCGCCATGGCCTCCCCCTCTCGCGCCAACTCGTGATCCCAGATATCGAGCTCCGTTCTCCCCGCCCGCAGCGCGGCGTTTCGCTGCGTCACCGCGCGTTGATACCGAACCCAATTCGCGGCGAACCCTTGTTCCACGTGGAACACTGCCCAGTCCAACCATCGCCGGCGTCGGGTTGAGCTCTCCTCGATGAGTTTGTGGGCATCGGGATCCATCGCTTGCACGGGGAAGGCGGTGGCCAGATTGGCGAAACTGCGGACATCGGCCCCGTCGAGCCGCCCGATCGTACCCCCTTTGCTTTCCCTGCCCCGCTGGACCTCGACGCCCAGAGTTCGGTCGACAGGATCAGCGCAAACCCGTCCCACAACGCGCGCAAAGGCTTGGCCGTGCCGAATCAGACGCACGTTGAGTCGGGTGCGGAACGATCGGCCGCGGCCCAGCAAGTACGCCGCCTCGAGGATGCTGGTTTTGCCGGCGCCGTTTGCCCCGAAAATCAAGGTAGTCCCTGGACCGAACGACAGTTCGGCTTTTTCGATGCAGCGGAGGTTTTCGAGTGTCAGCTCCGCCAGGGACATCCGTGGTCTCAGAGCCTCATGGGCATGACAACGTACTTGGTGCCGTCAGCATCGGCGGATGTGATGAGGCAGCTGCTGTTCGCATCCGTCAGCGAGATATTGACCCGATCGGTTTCGATCGCCGACAAAGCATCGAGCAGATACGTTACGTTGAAACCGATTTCGATTTCCTCGTTGGTGTAGTTCACCTCGATCTGGTCCTCGGCTTCTTCTTGCTCGGGGTTGTGCGCCTGCAACGTCAGCGAGCTAGGTTTGATGTTGAGGCGGATGCCGCGGTATTTCTCGTTCGACAAAATCGCCGTTCTTTGCAAACTTTGTCGTAAAATCCCGCGATCCGCGTCGATCGTGCGGGTGGCGTTCGCAGGAATGACACGACTGTACTCGGGGAACCTGCCGTCGATGAGCTTCGATGTGAAGCGAACGTCGCCGATCTCGCAGCGAACGTGATTCATGCCGACCGCCAACGAGACCTCACCCTCTGTGCCGAGCATCCGCTGTAGTTCGAGGACGCCCTTCCGCGGTAAAATGACTTGCTGTTTGCCGGCCACACGCTCTAGCAGGCTGCTTTCGCAGAGCGCCAGTCGATGGCCATCGGTCGCCACGGCGCGCACCTTGCCGCCCTCGGACTCGATCAACATGCCGTTGAGGTAATACCGCACGTCTTGCTGCGCCATCGAGAAATGCACTTTGTCGATCAGCTTGCGGAACTCGATTTGGGGCAACCGAAGGACTTGCTGGGCGTTGATCACTTCGACGACCGGGAACTCAGCGGCGGGTAGTGT
>VGUP01000036.1 GCA_016874175.1 Gammaproteobacteria bacterium
GTCAACAGCACTTTCAATGTTCACATTCTCGAGCTTGCCGTAGGTGTAGCTGAGCTCGTAGTTGACGTCGTTGATGAAGCCCAGCGACTCCGCGCTACCGCGCAGACCAGCCACGTAGCGTGACAGCTCTTTTTGGTTAAGCTGCGTGCGCGAGGGCCCAAAAATGCTGTGGCGCGCGCGCGTGTCTAATACCGTACCCGTTTGCACTCCAGCGGAATTGATCACCGGACGCACATTGGAGAGGATCGCTGCGCGAACGACTGGGTCGAGGTAAGCGTTATCGATGCCCGTATTGAAAGCCGCCGTTGAGATCAACGAAGTATTGGTGTTAGCCGGTTGGTTGACGATACCGATATCGAAGAAAGTTTGCTGCGATTCATCGTAGGTCTCTTCTTTAACGTACTTGATTTCGCCGAAGAGCTGTAGGTTCTCTGTGAGGTCGAAGTTCAGGCCTCCCTGCCAACGATCCGCCTCGGCTTGAGGCAAACGACTGGCCTGCGAAAACTCTGTGTTGATGTTGATGCCGTCTCCACCGACGTTGAGGGTTCGCGACTTGCCAACGAGATTTCGAAGAGTGCCGAAGTTGGCGAGTCGAGCCGCACCGTTATCTGCGAACACCCACGTCTTACCTGGTTCCACGAAAATGCAGTTCGCACTAATGGAGCCCGTGGTGCCGAGCGGGCAGGGTAGCGCTGGAATATTTCGGCTTGGGTTCGCGGGGATGTCGTTGACCAACGTGAGCGAGCCACCCGACGTACGTGACAACGTGCGCAAACCGCTCACTAAAATATTGTCGACGATGCCATCGTTCGGTGCGGTAATCGGGTCGAAGTCTCGGCTGAGGAAGCCCCAGGCCGCGTCTCGCCAATCGACGTCTGAATCAAGCACTTCTTCGTTCTCTTCGTGCTCGAACGACCCGTAAACGTTGAGTCGGTCACTGAACAGGTTGGTGCCACCAAGGATGGACACGCGTTTATTAGTTTGACCGCCCTTGTTGATCATCGCGTTTGAGACGTCGACCTCGAGGCCTTTGAAGTCTCGACGCAGCAGGAAGTTCACCACACCCGAGACCGCGTCCGCACCGTATTGCGCAGAGTTCGCGCCAGTGACAAGCTCAACGCGCTCGATCAGTAGCCGCGGGATGGTGTCGATGTCGACCGACAGCCCTCCCGAGTTCGAGCCCACGTGACGTCGACCATCCACCAACACCAGCGTGCGACCACTGCCGAGGTCACGCAGGCTAAGCAGGGAGAGACCGCCATCGTTCAGGCCCGAGCCTGTGGTGTCTTCAGGCACGATGGAGCCTGAGAGCGCCGGGATATCGGCGAGCACATCGATGACACTGCCGAGACCGGAGTTGACCACATCTTCACGCGTCACCTGAATGAGCGGCGTCGGTGCGGTGGTCGGGTCGCGCTTGATGCGCGAACCGGTGACGACAACTTCTTCAAGCAACTGATCGTTGGCCGAGGCCGACGGCTGGGCAGATGACGACTGAGGAGCGGCGAGCGCAACTCCTTGAGCCAGCACTGCCGCGACGAATGCCCCAACAAGGGCTCCGCGATTGGCGCGAGTCATTGCGATGGTCCTTCCCTGTGTTTTGGTTGGCAAAAAGGGGCACCCCGGTGGGTGCCATACAGCAACGAAAGATAATCGTCCTAAGACAAATTCTCAATGCTAGATCGTTGTATTTAGACGACAAAAAAGGGCGGCCGTGCAGCGCACGACCGCCCTTGGTTTTACACCTGCATCACCCCCGGGCGGGGGCGATGCGGGTTGCGATCACTTGCCGCCGAAGTTCTTGCGCACCGTGACGCCGTAGGTGCGCGGCTCGTTCGGGTAGCCCGAGAAGCTGCCCGACTGCGCCACCGACGGGAACGCCTGGATCAGGTAGTCGTCGCCGTTCAGGTTGCGACCCCAGATCAGGAAGTCCCAGCCATCCCTAGAAAAGCCTGCGCTGGCGTTAAACGTGTTGACCTGACGCGACGAGATCTGCGGACAGATGCCATCGGCGGTTTGCACATTGCTCTGGTACTGGTAGTCAGCGCGCAGGAAGCCCGCCGTCTCACCCACCTTGAAGCCCTGGGTCACACCCGCCGAGAGGTTGTGCTTAGCAATGCCGGCTACCACCTTGCCGTCGACGTTGGTCGGCGCCGCCGCGAGTACCGCTGGGCAGGTCGCGAGATTGACCGCTTCGATCAAGCGGTCGGTCTTGTACTCCGGATCGAGATAGCTGTAGGAGATATCGAGCCGCAGGCCCTCCGTAATCTTGCTCTGCGTCTCGATCTCGATGCCCTTGGTCGTCTGCTTGCCGGCGTTGGCGAGCACGAATCCGGTGCCCTGGAAGGCGTTGGTCTGGAAGTCTTTGATCTGCTGGTCGAAGACCGCCACGTTCGCCGCGAAGCGCTCCCAGCGACCCTTCACGCCCAGTTCAACCACCGTCGCCTCTTCGGGGGTCGCTAAGCGCGTGCCGTAGCGCGGGTAGTACGGGTTGACCGCGCCACCGAGCGGTGAGCGGGCCGCCGTCGCCGGCGCAAAGGGCTTGCTGTCACGCGACAGGTTCCACGAAGTCGCCTTGTAGCCCGTCGAAACACCGAGATAGGCGTTGAGGTTATCTGAAAACTCGTACGCGGCACGCAGCGTGTAGGTGGTCTTGCTGTCATCCGACTTGTCGGAGAACGGCACGATCGGATGCAGGAACTGCAATGGATAGAGACCGAGCGCCGAGTTACAGAGCGGACCCGCTGGGAACGACGGCTGACCCGGAACACACGGTCTGACGCTGGCGGCATCCGCCAAACCAGCCTGCGCGGAGAAGGCCGCGAAGTTAGCGGGGGTCGGCGCACGACCACCGGTAAGTGCACCGAAGATTTGGGCAAAGCCGATGTCCACAAAGTTAAGCGATGAGAACGTCTCTGTCGTCACCTGACGGTAATCGATGTCCTTCTGCGTATTGGTGTACGCGATGCCGCCGGTGACGGTCAGGCTGTCGGCCACGTCGAAATCGAGTTGACCGAAGAGCGTGTAGGCCTCTGAGTCTTGGATGGTGTTGATCTTGTTGCCGGTATTGGCCGCGAACAGCGTACCGGTCGGCAAACCAAGCGCCGCCTCGAGGCTCGGGAAGGTCTGCAGACCCGCCGCCGGGTTGGTCGGGTTGGTCAAGATGCTTGCGTAGTTGCGGAAGCCCGAGCCGATGAGGATCTCGTTGCTGTAATCGACACGCTCGTCAAAGTAATAAGCGCCGAGCAGGCCGCGCACTTTGCCGCCGCCGTCGTAGGCCACGCGGAACTCTTGTGTCTTGGTGCCGATGTCGCCAAGGTTGCGGTTGATCGTGCCGAGCAGGCCACTGGTGAAGTCGAAGTCGTAGTCGAAATCGAAATCTTGCTGCCGCGAAGCGGTGATCGAGGTGAGCGTGAAGTCACCGAGATCCCAGTCGATGTGAACCGACAGACCGCTATTTTTGACCGAGTTCTGCGGTGCCTTGTTGGCGTAGGTCGCGCGGTCAAACGGCAGGCCGGGCGAGTTGGCAACGCCCGGATAGATGCGGCCACCGACCAGCGGACCCTGAATGATGGCGCCTGTGGGGCCGTTGAGCAGGTTCGATACGCCGCAACAGACTTCGTCGATCTCGCTGACGTCGCCGATAATGCGCACTTCGACATTATCAGAGGCTTTCCACAACATCTGGCCGCGCATGTCCCAACGATCGCGATCGTTAATGAGGCTCTGGTTTGCCAAATTCTTAAAGTACCCATCGCGCTCGTTCACGCTGCCCGCAAGGCTGAAAGCGAGGTTGTCGTTAATCGGGCCGGTCACCTTGCCCTTGGCCACGCGACCGTTATAGTTACCGAGAGTGACCTCGACCATGCCGCTCGTTTCATCAAAGGAGGGCTTCTGGGTCACTATGCTGATGACGCCGGCCGAGGCATTTTGACCGAACAGCGTGCTCTGCGGACCGCGCAGTACTTCAACGCGCGACACATCGACGAAATCGCCGATCGCCCCCGCCGAGCGCGAGCGATAGACACCATCGATGAACACACCGACCGAGGATTCGATGCCGGGGTTGTTGGCGCCGTTACCGAAACCGCGAATGATGAAGTTGGTTTGCGTCGAGGTCTGCAGCTGCGACACGCGCAGCGACGGAATGATCGACTGCAGATCACTGATGGTGCGGATCTGCGCGCGCTCGAGCGTTTCGACCGGCGTTACCGACACCGCGACAGGAACGTCTTGCAGCGTCTGTTCGCGCTTGGTGGCAGTCACTACGATTTCTTCAAGTCCCTCGCCCTCTTGAGCGACGACACCGCCCGCCAAGAGCGTGAGCGAAACCGCAAGACCTACGGCTGAATATGTCTTCATTGACAAAGCCCCTCTAGATTTGTTTCCGCACGCAGCGGGCTCGCCGTGCACGGTGTTGTACGTCAACGCCGATTCTAAACCCAACCCGCACGAAAAAGCCCCAGTGACGGCGCGCGTTAAACTGTTGCTTTTTAGCAACAGCGCTGCTGAGCCCTCGCTCGAGTTGTTTTCCGGGTCCGATGGGCTAGCTTGAGCCGCTTTCAGCCGGGTATTGAAACGCGCGATGGTGGATGGACCCACAGGCGCTGACGGCGAGTAGAAGGCCGTCGGTTTAGTCCACTATAATTGGACACCTCTTCATTTTACGCCCATTTTGGTTTCCATCTAGGAGTTGTCTATGCGCAACAAGTTTGTCGCTGTGTTCGTCTCGGCCGCGCTCGCCCATGTGTCGCTGGCCCAGAACGCTTCGCAGTCCGCAAGTGTCGATGATCTCGAGCAGGTCGTTGTTACCGGTACGCGCGTCGCGAATCGGTCCGCACTTGAAACCGCGGTACCCGTTGATGTGATCCCGTCGGACACGTTGTCGAATATCGGTGTCACCGAAATTAATCAGGCCTTGTCGGTTGCGCTGCCCTCTTTCAACTTCCCGCGCCCAGGCCTGACGGACGGTACCGATACCGTTCGACCGGCAACTTTGCGAGGCCTCGCACCTGACCAGACTCTTGTGCTTGTGAACGGCAAGCGCCGTCACTCGGCTGTGCTCGTCAACGTCAACGGCACGATTGGTCGTGGCGCTTCGGCGACTGACCTCAACTCCATTCCGACTTCCGCGGTGCGCTCTATCGAAGTGTTACGCGATGGCGCTTCAGCGCAGTACGGCTCTGATGCGATCGCGGGGGTCATCAACTTGCGTCTGCGCGAGAACCGCGACGGGGGAGAGCTCGGCGTGAGCTACGGCTGGCGCGACACCGAGTACGAGACTTTTACGTCAGCCCCGCCGGCCAATGCGACTTGGTCAGCGCCAGCACTTCTCAAGCGCAGCCGCTCGGACGGCGAGACGCTCACGGTGTCAGGCTGGAAGGGCTTTTCATTGGGAGACTCGGGCTTTTTGACGATCGCCGCTGAATACAAGGATCAGGAACGCACTGAGCGTGCTGGCTGGGACTATCGTCAGCAGTATGCATCCATCGCGGGTGCCTTTGATCCGCGGGAAGCGACGTTTAATCGCTTTAACGCGTGGTATGGCGAACCTGAAATGAAGCAGACAACAATCTTTGCGAATCTTGGTAATACTTTGGCAAGCGGCCAAGAAATTTACGCGAACGCGTCTGTCATGAGCCGCAAGGCGCTGTCCGCCGGCTTCTATCGTCGCGCTCTACAAGATCAAACTATTACATCGATTTATCCGAACGGCTTCCTGCCACAGATCGCGCCAAACGTGAAGGATTATTCTTTGAGCTTTGGGAGCCGTTGGGCAGTCGGTGAGTGGAGCATGGACGCGTCTTTGGGCTATGGCTTCAATGAGATGTTCTACACTATTCAGAACACTCTTAATCGCACGCTTGGCCCCGCAAGTAAGACCTCCTTCGATGCTGGCGGCTTTGATTACGCACAGACGGTTGCGAATATCTCGGGCGTCCGCGAGTACGAAATGGGTTTCGCTTCGCCGCTTAACGTGGCAGTGGGGGTCGAGGCGCGTACCGAACAGTACAGCATCACCGCCGGCGAGCCGGATTCGTATCGAGATGGGGGCTTTCGCCCCCCGAGTGGGGCGGTGCTGCCAGGTTCACAGGTGTTCCCCGGCTTCCGTCCAAGTAACGCGGTGAATAAGTCGCGCGACTCGATCGGCGCGTACGTCGATGTTGAAGCCAATGTCACCGATGAGCTCCTTGCATCGGCCGCTATCCGCGGTGAAAGCTACTCGGACTTTGGCAGTAATATCTCGGGCAAACTCGCGTTGCGTTACGATTTCAGTGAGGCGTTTGCGCTGCGTGCTTCGAGCTCGACAGGTTTCCGTGCGCCGTCGCTGCAGCAGCAATACTTCACCACCACATCAACGAACTTCATCAGTGGCATTCCGTACGACATCACTACGTTTCCCGTAAGTGACCCTGTCGCTCGGGCACTCGGTGCTCAGTCGCTTGATGCCGAAGAGTCGACGAACTTTTCGGTCGGTGCCGTAGCTCGTGTTGGCGACCTCAGCCTGACGGTCGATGCGTATTGGATCAACATTGATAATCGCATTGTGCTCTCTGAGAACCTCGGTGCCGGGACCTCGGCGTCTGACCGTGCTGTGCAGGCCTTTCTGCTCGGCAAGGGTTTCCCGGGTGCGGCCGGCCGTTTCTTTATCAATGGTGTCGACACCGAGACTAATGGCGTTGATGTGGTCGTGAGCTATCCGATCGTCACCGAGACGGCGGGCAAGTTTGACGTCACGGCAACCGCCAACTTCAACGACACCAAAGTCAAGCGCATTCCTGCGACCCCGCAGCTCACCGCCCTCAATCCGGCGCCGACGCTGTTTGGACGCGTGAACGTGCTGACTTTCGAAAGCGGCAACCCCGAGGATAAGTTCTCGCTGTCAGCCGTCTGGTCGATGGATAAGTTGGGGGCAACGCTGCGTGCCACGCGTTACGGAGATGCGTTGTCGCCGGGCTCTGCGGTTGCCACCGACTTCGTGTTGACGTCGAAGACGCTCGTCGACTTAGAGGCGCGTTACCAAGTGTCTGAAAACATCAGGCTAGCAGTGGGCGCTGACAACCTCCTCGATGAGTACCCGGATGCGTTGCCGCCGACCCTGAACACGACGGGTGCGACGTCGTTCTCAAATTACTCGCCGTTCGGTCGCTCGGGTCGCTTCATCTACGGCCGAGTGACCGTCGGCTTCTGACTGTTTGACACGCTCGGAGGTCGCTCCGGAAGTCGTGCTGTTGCATGGCTTCGCGGCGCCGATCGATGAACTGGATGCGGCGGTCGAGTGCATCTCGGCCGCCGCGCGGTTCCGGCAACTCAAGACGCCGAGCGGTCGGCCGATGTCGGCCTTCATGACGAGTTGCGGCGCCTGCGGGTGGTACAGCGATGCCCGCGGGTATCGCTACGAACTCGCCGATCCTTTGACCGGTGAGCCGTGGCCCGATATTCCTCCCGCTTTCGCCGCTTTGGCACGCGCTGCGGCGACCACCGCGGGCTTTGATCCTTTTGATCCTGACACCTGTCTTATCAACCGCTATTCGCCGACGGCGCAAATGGGCGCGCACCGCGACGCCGACGAACGCGACTTTTCGCAGCCGATCGTCTCGGTGACGCTCGGCGCCGCCGCGACGTTTCTTTGGTATGGACTCGAGCGCCGTGGATCACCGCTGCGTATCCGTTTGTTCCCCGGCGACGTGCTGGTGTGGGGCGGGGCCGCCCGCAAGGGCTATCACGCCGTGCAAAAGCCCGAGGGCGGAACGCGCTACAACCTGACCTTCAGGAAGGCGTTGTAGGGTTAGACCAGCACGCGCTCGATACCGCCGTCATTGGCGGCGGCGACGTAGTCGCGCATCCAGTGCTCGCCGAGCACATGTTTGGCGATCTCGACGACGATGTAGTCGGCGTCGAGTGAGGTTTCGTCTTCGTAGCGCTTGAGGCCCTGCAGACACGAGGGGCAAGAGGTGAGTACTTTGACCTCGCCACTGAAGCCGTCGGCGCGCGCTGCGCGCGCACCTTTCTGCATTTCTTCGGCCTTGCGGTAACGCACCTGCGTGGAGACGTCGGGTCGCGACACGGCAAACGTGCCGGACTCGCCGCAACAGCGCTCGTTCTTGACGATCTTGCCGTTGGCTTCGGCATTCATCAGCTGGTTCACGACCTTCAGAGGTTCGTGACTCTTCATCGGTGAGTGGCAGGGGTCGTGATAGAGATAGCGTACGCCCGTCACGCCTTCGAGCCGCACGCCTTTCTCCATCAAATACTCATGGATGTCGACGATGCGGCAGCCGGGGAAGATCTTGTCGAATTCGTAACCCCGCAGTTGGTCGTAGCAAGTGCCGCAGCTGACCACCACGGTCTTGATGTCGAGATAGTTGAGGGTGTTGGCGACGCGGTGGAACAGCACGCGGTTGTCGGTGATCATCTTCTCGGCTTTATCGAAATCGCCCGACCCGCGCTGCGGATAGCCACAACAAACATATCCGGGTGGCAACACGGTTTGCACGCCGACGTGCCACAGCATGGCCTGCGTGGCGAGTCCGACTTGCGAGAACAAGCGCTCCGATCCACAGCCCGGGAAATAAAACACCGCCTCGGCGTCGCTGCTGCCCGAGCGCGGGTTACGGATCACCGGCACGTAATTGCGATCTTCGATGTCGAGCAGCGCCCGCGCGGTTTTCTTTGGAACGCCCGCCGGCATCCGTCGGTTGACGAAGTGCACCACCTGCTCGCGTACCGGGGTCTTGCCGGTGGTTGCGGGCGGTGCCTGCACTTGCGGTTTGGCAAAGGTCTTGAGGACCTGATGGCCGAGGCGCTGCGCCTTGAAGCCCCATTCGATCATGCCCTTGCGTACGAGCTTGATGGTCTCGGGGTTAGTGGCATTCAGGAACAGCATCGAGGCGGCGGTGCCGGCATTGAAGCGCTTCTTGCCCATGCGGCGCAGCAGATCGCGCATCGCCATCGACACATCACCGAAGTCGATGTCCACCGGGCAGGGTGATTCGCATTTGTGACAAACGGTGCAGTGGTCGGCGACGTCGCCGAACTCGTCCCAGTGGCGCAGCGAGACGCCGCGTCGGGTCTGTTCCTCGTAGAGGAAGGCCTCGATCAGCAGCGAGGTGGCGAGGATCTTGTTGCGCGGGCTGTAAAGCAAATTGGCGCGTGGCACATGCGTTGCGCAGACGGGTTTGCACTTGCCGCAGCGCAGGCAGTCCTTGATCGCTCCCGAAATGGTACCGATATCGGACTGCTGCATGATCAAAGATTCGTGACCGAGCAGGTTGAAGCTCGGCGTATAGGCGCGACCGAGATCGCCGCCCGGCAGCAACTTGCCCTTGTTGAAGCGACCGTCCGGATCGATGCGTGCTTTGTAGGCGCGCAACTCGGCGGTTTCTTCGTCGGTGAGAAACTCCAGTTTGGTGATGCCGATGCCGTGTTCGCCCGAGATCACGCCGCCCAGTTCACGAGCGATTTTCATGATGCGAGCGACGGCGGCATTGGCCTCCTGCAGCATCAGATAATCGTCGGAGTTCACCGGGATGTTGGTGTGCACGTTACCATCGCCCGCATGCATGTGCAGCGCGACCCAGACGCGGCCTTTGAGCACCCGCTGATGGATGGCATAAAACTCGGCGCGGATGGGCGCGTAGGCATCGCCGGCGAAGATTTCATTGAGAGGCTCACGCAGTTCGCGCTTCCATGACACGCGCAGACTGCGATCTTGCAGCGCAGCGAATACGGTCTGGCCGGCTTCGCCCCAGCGTGCATCGAGATCTTCGAGCAATTGCTTCCAGCGACGGCGCACCGCGACGACAAGTTCACGCGCGCGCGCCGGGCGATCACCGAGGATTTCGCTGCGCGAGAGCGAGTCGAGTTCGGCATCGCCGGTCTTGCCGGGACGCAATTCGCCGCGAAGATGTTCCTCGACCGCGTCGGCCAGGCGCAATTTATTGGCGATCGAAAGCTCGATGTTGATGCGCTCGATGGCATCGGTGTAGTCGCCGAGGCGCGGTATAGGGATGACCACGTCCTCGTTGATCTTGAAGGCGTTGGTGTGTTTGGCGATGGCCGCAGTGCGCGCCCGATCGAGCCAGAATTTTTTGCGGGCGTCGGCACCTACGGCAATGAAGCCTTCGCCAGCGCGACCGTTGGCGATGCGTACCACATCGGATGTGGCGCGGGCGACGGCGGTTTCGTCATCACCCACGATATCGCCGATCAATACCATTTTCGGCAGTTGCGCGCGCTTGCTCTTGGTGACGTAGCCCACAGCCTTCAGATAGCGCTCATCGAGATGCTCGAGCCCCGCGAGTTTGACGCCGTGACTGCGATCGGCGGTCGTCAGCTGGTCGATGATCTCGACGATCGAGGGGATGGCATCGCGCGCCTGACCAAAGAATTCGAGGCAGACCGTGCGCACATGCTTCGGCATACGATGCACGACCCAGCGCGCTGCGGTGATCAGGCCATCGCAGCCTTCTTTTTGTACGCCGGGCAGGCCACCGAGGAATTTGTCCGTGACATCCTTGCCGAGCCCGGCCTTGCGAAACATGGCACCGTTCATGCGCAGGGTTTCGGCGCGCAGCACGCGCGCGCTGGCGGCGGGCGAGCGACCGTCCTTCCAGACGAGCCGCCATTCGACTTCGGCGGCATCGTGGATCTTGCCGAGATTGTGACCGACGCGCTCGACCTCTAGCCAATTACCCTCGGGATCGACCATGCGCCACCAGGCAAGGTTGTCGACGGCGGTCCCCCAGAGCACGGCTTTCTTGCCGCCCGCGTTCATGGCGATGTTGCCACCGATGCACGAGGCGTCGATCGAGGTCGGATCGACGGCAAAAACAAAACCCGACCGTTCGGCGGCATCGGCCACGCGCTTGGTCACCACACCGGCTTCCGAAAAGACGCTGGGCACGGTGCGCTCGCGACCGGGTTCGCCCACACCCGCCAAAGAAACATGCTCGACTTCGGAGACGCGCTCGAGTTTTTCGGTGTTGATGACCGCGGACAACGGCGTGAGCGGAATGACACCACCGGTATATCCGGTACCACCACCGCGCGGGATGATACTGAGACCGAGTTCGATACAGGCGCGCACTAGGCCTGGGATTTCGTCCTCGCTGTCCGGACAAATCACGACGAAGGGATAGTCGACACGCCAGTCGGTGGCGTCGGTGACATGCGAGACGCGCGCGAAGGCATCGAAGCGGATGGCATCGGCGCGAGTGTGTTTGCCCAGCAGTCGACGCGCGCGATCGCGCAGTTTTGCCGTGCGCTTGAACGCGGCTGCGAACGAGTCGACCGCGGTCTGCGCAGCCTCGAGCAACAGCGCCACCTTGCGATCGCGTTCGGCATCGAGGCCGGTGAGCCCCGGTGTTCGACGCTTGTCGATTTCGCCGAGCCGATGCTCGAGTGCTTCAATCAACAGACGGCGACGACGTGGGTTGTCGAGCAGATCATCTTCGAGATACGGATTGCGCTGCACGGCCCAGATGTCGCCGAGCACTTCATAGAGCATGCGCGCCGAGCGGCCGGTGCGGCGTTCGCCGCGCAATTCATCGAGCAGAGCCCAGCAGTCAGCGCCCAGAAGGCGAATGACGATTTCGCGATCCGAGAAAGAGGTGTAGTTGTACGGAATTTCGCGGATGCGCGGGGCGGCGCTTTCCGGCGGGGCAAACAGCGGGAGTTCTGCGGCTACGGCGTTCATCGGGGCTCCGACCATCCCTGTCGGGAGCCTCATTCTCCCATTGTTGGCCTATCATTTGCGACTTAATGAACCACGCAGCCGAGCAAAATCCACAAGCCGGACAGATGGCCGACGAATCGATGTTGCGCACTCTGCGACATCAAATCGAGGCGATTTGGCCCCAGGAATCGAAATTGCTGTCGCGGTACGCGCTACCGCAGGGCGCGCGCATCCTTGATCTCGGCTGCGGCAGTGGTGAGGCAACATTGCGAGTGGCTGCAATGTTTCCGGGTGCGGGGGAGGTTGTTGGCGTCGATGTGATGCCCGAACTGCTGACCGCTGCCCGTTCGCGACCGCTGCCCGCCGCGCCGCCGGTGAGTTTCGAGCAGGGCGACGGTTTTGCGTTGCGTTTCCCCGCTGGCTATTTTG
The DNA here is from genome assembly GCA_016874175.1 of Gammaproteobacteria bacterium. Taxonomy (GTDB): domain Bacteria; phylum Pseudomonadota; class Gammaproteobacteria; order Steroidobacterales; family Steroidobacteraceae; genus UBA964. The sequence continues at coordinate 12,107 of VGUP01000036.1, forward strand.
ATCTCGTGCTCTGTCGTCACGTGACGCAAATGGTGCCGGGCCCCGAGCGCATGCTGGCGGAGATTCGCCGGGTGCTGAAGCCCGGCGGCTGGGCGCATGTGCTGAGCGAGGACTACGGCATGCTGCACTTTCCCGAGCGCGAGGGGGTAGACCCGGATCGACTGTGGCATCAGGCGGTGGTGCCGTTCACCCATGCCACCGGAACCGACGCGCGCATCGGTCGACGCACTTTGCCGTTGCTGCGCGAACTCGGCTTCACGCACCTCGGAATCCAATACCTGACGCTCGATACCGAGCGGGTACCGCGAGCCGAACTCGCTGGCATCTTCACGGCTTGGCGTGACGGTTATACCGAGGCGATGGCGCGGCACTCGAGCATGACAGTCGAGGAGATTCGTGCCGCTTTCGACGCGATCATCGCCACAGTGCAAGATCCGCGTGCCTATGGTGTGTGGCAGGTGCCGGTGGTCGCGGGACGTCGCGCGTGAGGCTAGAACTCATCGCCCATCCCGCCGCGGCGGCCGCGGGTCGTGTCGCCGTGGAGTTGGTCGCTCAACAAAATGCTCTGCGCGTGGTTTACGAGATCGAGTCGGTCGACGCGATCATCCTGCCATCGCGGCGCGCTGCCGTGCTGCAGCGCTGTGATGAACTTTGGCGCCACACTTGTTGTGAGTTGTTCGCCGCACCGGCGGCGTTGGTCGCGACGGCGCAGGGCGGGGCGTATCGCGAGTTCAATTTTTCACCCTGCGGTGATTGGGCTGCCTACGCGTTCGACTCGCCGCGCTGCGGTATGCGGTCGTTGGCACTCGACGAGGCGCCGCGTGTCAAGCAGTCAGCACGCACTGCCGCAACCCCTATCGGCGAGCCGTCCGGGCCTGCGCTCGCTTTGTCGGTCGAGGTGGAGCTGCCAAGATCGGCAGTGGCCGATTACCCGTTTCTTTGGCCGACGGTTGTACTCGAGACTACGCTCGGTATCAGTTACTGGGCGTTGCGTCACCACGGACCGCAGGCCGATTTTCATCAGGTCGAGAATTTTTCGACGGCCGTCGGAGTCACATGATCAAGTTCGGCATCGATCGTTTGCTCGAGGACGCCCGTCTGCGCGCGCCGCTGGTTGGCCGCCGGCTGGGATTGCTGGCACACCCGGCGTCAATGACCGCCGATTTTCGCCACAGTCTCGATGCACTCGCGGCGATGCCCGGCTTACAAGTCACTGCAGCCTTTGGTCCGCAGCATGGTCTGCGCGGCGACAAGCAAGATAACATGATCGAGTCGGTCGATTTCATTGATCCGGCGCTCGGCATTCCCGTCTTCAGTCTGTACGGCGAAGTACGTCGGCCGACCGATGACATGCTGGCGCATTGCGATGTCGTACTGATCGATCTGCAGGATCTTGGCTGCCGCATCTACACCTTCATCACCACGCTGCGCTACGTGCTCGAATCGGCGGCGCGACTTGGCAAGTCGGTGTGGGTGCTCGATCGACCGAATCCCGCCGGTCGCCCGGTGGAGGGGCTCGCGCTGCGGCCGGGCTGGGAGAGTTTCGTGGGAGCTGGTGAAATGCCGATGCGGCATGGGCTCACCATGGGCGAGCTTGCACGCTGGTTCACGCAACGCTGCGCGCTGCAGGTCGATCTGGTAGTGGTGCCGATGCTGGGTTGGGAGCCCGAGCGAGCGCCTGGCTGGGGCTGGCCAGAGGGCGAGCGCAGCTGGGTCAACCCCAGTCCGAACGCTGCCAATGTTTTCATGGCACGGGCCTATGCAGGCACCGTGATGGTGGAGGGCACCACGCTCTCGGAAGGCCGCGGCACCACGCGCCCGCTCGAGCTTTTTGGTGCGCCCGACCTTGATGCCGCAAAGCTGTTCGCCGAGATGCAGCGGCTCGAGCCCGCCTGGCTCACAGGCTGCAGGCTGCGAACGTGCTGGTTCGAACCGACGTTCCACAAGCACGCCGGCACGCTCTGCAACGGCCTGCAGATCCACACCGACGATTCGGCGTATGACCATCACGCCTTCCGTCCGTGGCGTCTGCAGGCCCTCGCTTTCAAGGCCATTCGAAATCTTTGGCCGGAGTATCCGCTGTGGCGGGACTTTGCTTACGAGTACGAGCGGGAGCGCCTGGCTATCGATGTGATCAACGGCGGGCCGTTGCTGCGCGAATGGGTCGACGATCGACGCGCCCTGCCGGGCGACCTCGAGCTTGCGACGGCGGCTGACGAGCGACTCTGGCTGCAGTCGGCATGGCGATCGGCTGTTACCGCTTGATCTTTGAATACAGCTGAGCTTTGAACTGACGGAGCGTTTCATGACCATACCATCCACCGAAAGAATCGTCGAAGATCTGCGCCGGGTTGTCGAAGATGCGGAATTGCTGCTGCGTGACACTGCAAGCCTTGCCGGCGAGCGCGTTGATGAAGCGCGCGGCCGGGCCGCCGAGTCCTTGCATGCGGCCCGCGATCGTCTGGCGATGCTCGAAGAAGAAGTGCTCGGCAAGGCACGGGACGCCGCCAAAGATGCCGAGCGTTACGTGCGTGACAATCCGTGGCAGTCCGTTGGTCTGGCTGCGGGCATTGGGCTCATCATCGGGGTGTTGACCAGCCGACGTTGACGGCGATGGTCATCGCCTGTTGTCGGGGAGGGTAGGCCGCGTGTTCGACTCCTTGCGTCAATCGCTCGCGCAGATCGTGGCCCTGGTGCATTTGCGTCTCGAGCTCATCACCACCGAGCTCGCCGCCGAAGTTCAGCGCGCCGTCCGGGTGCTATGGATGGCAAGGCGCCGAGCGGCTGGTGGCCGCGCCCGCGCGATAACAATCCCCCCCGCGCTTACCGCGGGGCGGCTGCTCTCGTACTTCTGTTGGGACCACGACGGGCGCTGCACCTTGCAGGCCGCGCCCTTGTGGTTCTCGGCTTGATTAAGCGCTTGCTTACGCCGAGCGGCTACGCGAAACCTTGAGGCGGCGACCGCGGTTGCTGCTCGGCAGACGCAGCGAAACGCGCAACGAGAACGCCTTGAAGGTCACTGCGGCCACGGAACGGCCGAGAGCCTTGGCAACTTTGTCGGTGGACACCTTGCCCGCGAGCTTCTTCAGCTTCTTTTCATCAGCCGGTGTCCACGGGGACACATTGCGGCGGGACTTCTTAGTAGTACGTGCGGTTTTTTTGGCCATAAAAATATTCTGGGTGAGTGACTTTTGACGAGTAGCAATTTTAAAGAAAAAAAATCGGTTTGCCTACAGTATTTCGGTGCGTTTTGACACTTAGCGGGCCCACATTATACAGTTTTCATTGATTGCCGACTTTTTGAGGGTCGCTTTTGGGGGTCGATGGCATGAAGCCTCGCTTGCGCATCAACGCCTCGATTTGCGGATCGCGACCGCGGAAGGCCCGATAAGCATCGGCCGGATCAATGGTATTGCCGACCGCGAACACGTTGCTGCGCAAGCGATTGGCGACCTCGCGATCCCAGGCGCCCTTGCCCTCGGTGAAGGCTTCCCAGGCATCGGCGGTCAAGGTGTCCGCCCAAAGATAGCTGTAGTAGCCCGCCGAGTAGCCGTCTCCCGAGAATATGTGACCGAACTGGGGAGTGCGGTGGCGCATGACGATCTCGCGCGGCATGCCGAGTGCCTGCAGCGTTTCGCGCTCGAAGGCATCGGGGTTGATGCGTGAGTCTGGCGTCGCCGCGAGATGCAGCTTCATGTCGACGAGCGCAGCGGCCAAATATTCTACCGTCGCAAAACCTTGGTTGAAGGTTATGGCCTTTTCGACTTTGGCGAGCAGTTCGCCGGGAATCGGTTTGCTGGTCTGGTAATGAACGGCAAAGCGATCGAGGACTGCTTTGGTCGGCAGCCAGTGCTCGAGCAGCTGCGAGGGAAACTCCACGTAATCGCGTGCGACGTTGGTGCCCGAGACACTCGGATAGTTGACGTTGGACGCGAGGCCGTGCAGCGCGTGGCCGAATTCATGGAACAGCGTCACCGCATCGTCCCAGCTGATGAGCACGAGTTCGCCGGGTTTGCCTTTCACGAAGTTGGAGTTGTTCGAGACGATGGTCCTCACCTCGCCATCGAAGCGCTCTTGGTTGCGGTAGGCGTTCATCCACGCGCCCGACTGTTTGCCGACGCGCGCGTAGGGGTCGAAGTACCAGAGACCGACCAAGTTGCCCGCGTTGTCATCGACACGCCAGACGCGCACATCGGGGTGATACACCGGCACGCTGCCCGCAGCGACTTCGGTGAAGCGCAGACCGAAGAGCTCGCCGGCGACGTAGAACATGCCTTCGCGTAATTTTTCGAGTTGCAGGTAGGGCTTGAGCTCGTTGGTGTCGAGATCGTACTTGGCCTTGCGGACTTTTTCGGCGTAGTAGCGGTAGTCCCAGGGCTCGATGCGTATGCCGCCACCGTCGGTACCGGCGATTTTCTGCATGTCGGCGACTTCTTCGGCGACTCGGGCGACTGCGGGTTTCCAGACGGCTTCCATCAACTGCATCGCGCGCTCGGGGGTCCGCGCCATCGAATTTTCGAGTCGCCAGTGCGCGTGCGTGGCAAACCCCAGCAGTCGTGCGCGCTCGGCGCGCAGCTGTAGGATTTGGCCGATGATGGCGTTGTTGTCACGTGCATCACCGTTATCGCCGCGATTCACGAATACACGCCAAACTTTCTCGCGCAGATCGCGGCGCGTGGAGTAAGTCAGAAACGGTTCCACCGATGAACGCGTGTTGGCGATGATCCACTTGCCTTTTTGACCGCGCCGTTCGGCATCCGCGGCGAAGCCCGCGCGCAAAGATTCGGGTAGTCCGGCGAGATCGGCTTCGCGGTCGAGTACGGTGTAGCGCTCGCTTTCGTCAGCCAGCAAATTTTGACTGAATTGCGTGAAGAGCCCGGCAAGCGACTGGTTGATTTTGGCAAGGCGTTTTTTGGCGGCGGCATCGAGCTTGGCACCGGCGCGCACGAAGTTGGTGTACGTCAGCCAGGTCAGGCGTTGCTCTTCGGCGGTGAGCCCGGATTTTTCGCGCGATTCATAGACCGTGGCGATGCGACGAAACAATTTTTCGTTCTGCGTGATGCGGTCGCGGAAAGCGGCCATCTTCGGTTCGATGTCGCGCTCCACTTGCTGCACGGCATCGTCGCTCAAAGTTGAGCCGAAGATGTAATAGACGGTACTCGCGCGATCGAGGGCGCGGCCCGAGCGCTCCATCGCTGCGATGGCGTTGGCGAAGCTCGCTGGTGCCGGATCGTTGGCGATGCGATCGAGTTCGGCCAGATGAGCGGCCATGCCGGCTTCGAGTGCCGGGGCGAGCAGGGCGGGCGAGGCCTTGTCGAACGGCGGCACTCCGCCATATGGCCCGGCCCACGGCTCGAGCAGCGGGTTGGTGGGCGTCGCGGCGGTGGCTGCAGTGACGAGTACGGTGCTCATGACCAACGAGAGAATTTTGCGCATGGAGTGATCTTCATGAATATTTTGAGGACTGGTTTCGAGGACGGGGTAAGGATTGGGCGTCGCGGCCCGGACAGTGCGCTCAGACCGCTACGAGCCTGAGCGGTTCCGTGTCGCGGTAACCGGTTCGTGCGTCGAGTTCGCTGTACAGGGTGAACATGGTGTTTTCGAGGTGCTGGCGCAGAGCCTCGAGGGCGGTTTCATCGAGTTTGGGCGGCACTTCGATGGGCGCGCCGATGCGTACGCTGACCGTGGCACCGGGCCGCGGGATGATGGTTCGATCCCACGAGGCGTTCCAGCGCCAGCTCGGCGAGGCCGAGGCGGCCACGGGCAGCAAAAGACTGCCGGTTTTTTGCGCAAGCGTGATGGTGCCGAGTTGCGCCACGCCGCGCGGCCCGCGTGAACCGTCGATGGCGAGACAGGAGTTGAGGCCACGATCGTCACGCTGAGCTTTGATCACTTCGACCAGCGCCCGGGCGCCGCCTTTGCCCGATGAGCCGCGTGCGACGCGAAATCCCAAACCCTCTTCGATACGGGCCATGGCCTCGCCATCGCGACTCTGCGAGCACATCAAGATCCAGCGACCCTGCTGCGGCAGACTGAAGTAATGCAGCAAGGCAAAAGTGCGCGAGTGGTAGAACGCACCGACCACGGGTTGTCTTGCGGCGACCAGTTGGCGAAGGATCGAAACATCGTGTTCATCGTAATGCCACGAGCGACCGAGTGCGCGGTACAG
>VGUP01000037.1 GCA_016874175.1 Gammaproteobacteria bacterium
GCGCGTTTGACGGCACGCGGCACCGGGGTCTTGCCCGCTTCGTCTTTGTAGACGCCTACGCCGAGATCGACTTTGTCGGGCGACTCGTCTTTTTGAAAAGCAGCGGAAACACCGAGGATGGGATCGAGCGGGACTCGCGTGAGGGTCTCGAGCATGGCGGGCCTGTTTGACTGCGTGACCCCGCCATTATCGCAGCCTTACTCAGCCCGCGCGACCTCCGGGCGGTGTGAAATTCGGAAAGAACAATTTGCGGAAGTTCAGACGAAAGTTGCGGCCCTGCGGATCGAGCAGATCGGGCTGGTAGTTCACCGGCACGGAGCCGTCGGCGGCGCGAACCTTTTGCCGTTCATTGAAGAGGTTGCCGATCACGAGGCTCAGCCGCGCGCCGCGCAGGAACTCGTGATTGCGCGCCCACGGTTGCAACCCGAGATCGGCGAAAAGGCGCAGGTTTACGGTAGTGAGTGCTACGAAGTCGAGATCGCCCCGGTTGCTCGGGTTGGCGCCGCCAGCGACCGAGTTTCCTTTGATGGCGCTACCGCTGCGCCACTGCGTGATCACGCGCGCGCCGAAGCCGTTACGGTTGGCGCCGAACTGCGCTTCGAGTTCGCGTCGCGGATTACCGACGCTGTCGAACAGCGTATCGCCGTCGAGCAGATCGAGCGTCGGCAGGTTGCGTGCGATCGTGATCTCGTCGGCCAGCCGGTCGGTGTAAGTGAGCGTGAGCTGTACGCTGCCGCGCCGCGAGAAAGCGAGAAAGCGCTCGCCCATCTGCGCCATGCGTGCGCGCTGCGCAGCATCGTCTGCCGGAGCAGCGCCGGCGGGCGGCGCGTTGCCGGCTGGTGCAGTGATCACGATCGGGCCGCCCGCGTTTGGCGGGCCGCCACGGCCGGAGTTGCCGCGAGCCGGGAAGCTCGGCGCTTCGGGCTGCGGTCCCCAGGGACGCGTCAGGTTGAGGGTGAAGCGCAGCTCGTCACGATCGCGACCAAAGAAATTAACCGGACGGGCATCGATGGCTAGCAGTTTGCCGCTGGCATCGCGTTGGAAGCGATCGCGGAATGCGCGCTCGAGATCGGGCGTCGCCAGCGGCAAGCCGCTGATCACATCGCGCGAGCGAGTGCGGACGTAATCGACATTGAGATCGAGATCGATATCTTCGTAGGGACGCGACCCGATGCCGAGTTTGAGGACCTTACGACGATCGGTGGCAAGTAGCGCATTGCCACCGTCGATGCGCGTGATCTCCACCGTCTCACCGCGTACGAAGTCGAAGCTGCGCACGAACGGCGTGGTGATGATGGCACCGCCGAGTTGTTGCATCGATGGCGCGCCCTGTTCGTCGGTCATCGAGGCGATCACCCGCAGCAGGCGTCCCGTCGACCAGTTGAGACCAAACCCCGTAGTCTGCAGGCCGCCGACATCGGAGATGTCTTCGTAACTTTGGTTGAAGTTGGCGCCGAGTCGGGCCGCGCGTTCGCCGTCACCGTCGCCGAGGCCACGCCACAACGGCAGGTCGACGTTGAGTTGCAGTTCACGCTGGTCGCGTGCCAGATCGGTCACGACGCTGGAGGTAAAGCGTTGCGAGAAGCTGTCGATGCTGCGGGTGCCGGCGCTGCCCTTGAGCGTGATGCCGACTGCGCCACCGGGCAGCTCGAAAGCGGAGCCATTGAGTACAAGATCGAGGTCTGCCGAGTCGGTACGCGAGGAGGTATTGTTGGCCCCGCCCGTGAGCGAGGTCCTCGAGTCGCTGCGATCAGCATTCAAGGTGGCAGACCACCGCCAGCCGCGCCTTGCGCCTTGTACGATGCCGCCGAGGTGCGAGTCGAGCGTATTGGCGTCGCGCCGCAGCGGGGCAGGGCCGGTGGCACCCGGGCGCACACCGAGCAAGGATTCGCGGGCCGTGTCGTCGAGCGTGGCGTTCAGCGTGAAGGCGCTGCCCTCGGTGAGCGGCTTGGCGAGTACGAAGTTGGCGGTGAGCTGGTCGGCCGCGGGTGCCAAGCTGCGCAGCGCCGCATCGGCGTTCGGCGTGCCCGTGGCACCCAGGATATTGCGCTGCGATTCGAGTAGTTCTTCGTCGCGCCGCGCCTTGAGATCGACCTGCCAGCGATCATCGCGACGAATATCTAACCAACTGGCGTTGAGGTCGGCGCCCTCGCGTCCACCCTCGGTGGTGCCGCGTGCACCGAACTCGCCCGTAAACGCTTTGAAGCGCGGCCGCAACACGATGTTGACCACGCGTTGATCGGCGCGATAGCCGTATTTGAGCGCGACTTCTTCTGGAAAAATGTCGGTGCGCAGGATCGCTTCGGTCGGCAGGTCACGAATTTCACCGAAACCCGAGACGCGCACACCGTTGATCAGCACGATGGGTCGTCCGCCACCACGGCCACGACTGCTGCCGAGTTGCGGTCCCAGCGCCGTCAACAACTCGGCGACCGAACTCACGCCGAGCGCGCGGATTTCTTCGGCCGAGAGTTGCGTTTCGGGCGGGATGTCGCCGATCACCATGCCGGGCTCGCGTCTGCCGGTGACCACGACTTCCTCTAGCGCCTCTTCGATAGCGGCGTTTTGGGTGTTGCTCCGCGCTTGTTGCGCTGCGGCGGACAGGACGCTGGTCAACGAAATCCCGCTCGCCAGCAGGGCAACACCCATCGATAAACGACGGCGTTTGGGCGAGGGCGGCGAGTTCCGGCTGATCATGATGCGTCCTTGCATATTCTTTGGGTGGCGCATTCGACACGATCACCCCGGTGGAGTTCAAGTCAAGTTTTGTTGCGTCGGCGCAGTAGCATCCACAGCCCGAGCAGCACACCTACCGTCAGCACGCCGGGCCACCACAACTCGGGCAGGATGACCCTGCGCAACGCATTCATGGCGACCTGATCGCGTGGCTCGTAGCCTGCGGGCAGGGGCAGAACACCGTCGGCGCGCTCGTACTCTTTGTACGCCGCGAGCAGGCGCACATAGTCGTCGGGTTGACTCGCGCGCACATTACGGGTTTCGCCGGGGTCGCGCGCGATATCGTAGAGCTCCCATTCACCCGTGCCGACGGGCGGCAGGTTGCGCACCAGTTTGAGATCGCCGGCAAACAGCGCGGCGTTACCGGCAAGCTCATACCCCAAGGTGTCGTTAGCGGTGCGCACGCTCGCGCTGGCGTCGCGGAGCACGCTGACCAAGCTGCGTCCGGTGAGCGGCTCAACACCCGACGTCTGGCCTGGGTGGGTAACGCCCGCGAGCTCAAGCAGGGTAGGGGTGACATCGGTAACGTGGGTGAAACCGCTGTGGATTGTGCCGCGGCCTGCGGGTCTGCGAATGATCAACGGCACGCGCAAACCGCCTTCTCCGGCGTAGAACTTGTGCGTCGCCAGCGGCGACACGGCCGCTGCAGCCCAGTTCCGACCCATGGTTGCATAGGCGCCCTGGCTGCCAAGGCGATCGGTGTCGCGGGTGTACTGCGTCGCGAGCCAGGCCTTGCCCGAGAGATAGTCGTACGGGTCTGAGGGTTCGGCGCCATTGTCCGAGAGGAACACGAAGATGGTGTTGTCGTCGGCGCCCAAATCTTTGATCGCTGTACGTACCCGACCGATCTCGCGATCCATGGTCTCTGCCATGGCGGCATACACCTCCATGCGGCGAGTCTCGTAGGCCCTGCGAGTCGAGTCCAAGGTATTCCAATCTTGCAGGCCCGGCCAGGCCGCGAGCTGCGTACTCGGTGGCAGCAGTCCGAGCTCCTTGGTTCGTTGAAATCTTTGTTCGCGGATGGCTTGCCAGCCGCGGTCATAGCGACCGCGCTGTCGCGCAACCATGTCGGCAGGTGCTTGCAGCGGCGTGTGGTTGGCCTGAAAGGCGAGATAGAGAAAAAACGGCGGAGGCGAGTCGCCGCTGCTTGCGCGGCGCGTAGCCCAGTCGTTACGCAAGTAATCGATGGCGCGATCGGCGTAAAAACGCGAGGAATAATATTCCGCCGGCATCGTGGCCGGCTTGCCGTCCTCGAACCAATAAACCCGATCGGTCAGCGCCAGATAACGCTGTGTCGGCACCCAGTTGTCCGAGCCGCTGTCGCCTTGAATAAGCGAGTGGTCGAAGCCGCGCGCCGGCGGCAGGTTGTAGGATTCCTTGCCCACATGCCATTTGCCCACGGCATAGGTTCGATAGCCGTTACGCTGCAGCAGGCTGCTGACCGTGAGCACATCGGGTTTGAGGACGGTGAGGTAGCCCGGCTTGCCCTCGAGTTCGCGCGGTACCGATTCATGCATCGCGCCCACGCCCGTGCGATGGCTGCGGACACCGGTCAACAGCATCGCGCGGGTCGGCGAACACTCGCCCGACACATGGAAGTTGGCAAAGCGTGTGCCTTCGGCAGCCAGCGCATCGAGATTGGGCGTACGGATTTCGCCGCCAAAGCTGCCAAGATCGCTGTAGCTCAGATCGTCGGCGACGATCACCACGATGTTGGGACGCTGCAGCGTTGCGGGTTCGTCTGCGATTCCGACGGTACCCGCAAGCGCGAGTGCGACGCCGAGCAAAAAAATAGCGATGTCGCGAGCGCTGGCGCTCATCTTGGCGCCTTCGGCATGTACTTGCCGAGTTCGAGTTTGGCGATCGCATCGCGATGCACTTCGTCCGGGCCGTCAGCGAAGCGCAGGGTCCGTTGCCCCGCGTAGGCGTAGGCGAGCGGAAAGTCTTCGCTGACCCCGGCTGCGCCGTGGGCCTGAATCGCCCAATCGAGCACGCGCAGCGCCACGTTAGGCGCCACGACTTTGATCATGGCGATCTCGTTGCGCGCCGCCTTGTTACCGGCGACATCCATCATCCATGCGGCTTTCAGCGTCAGCAGCCGGGACTGTTCGATCAGCATGCGCGATTCGGCGATACGTTCGCGCCACACGCCTTGGGTGGCGATCGGTTTGCCGAAGGCGACCCGGCTCGCGAGTCGTTTGCACATGAGTTCTAGGGCGCGCTCCGCCATGCCGATCGAGCGCATGCAGTGGTGGATGCGACCGGGGCCGAGTCGGCCTTGGGCGATCTCGAAGCCGCGGCCCTCGCCGAGCAGCATGTTCTCGGCCGGCACACGCACACCGGTGAGCGTGATCTCCATGTGACCATGCGGCGCATCGTCGTAACCGAATACCGGTAGCGCGCGCAATATTTTGATCCCCGGCGTGTCGGCGGGCACGACGATCATGCTTTGCTGCGCGTGCGTCGGGTTGTCCGGGTTGCTGCGACCCATGATGATGTACACCTTGCAGCGTGGATCGCCCGCGCCCGAGCTCCACCATTTACGACCGTTGATCACATAGTGATCGCCGTCGCGCTCGATGCGCGCGGCGATGTTGGTCGCATCGGAGGAGGCCACCTCCGGTTCGGTCATCAGGAATGCCGAGCGGATTTCGCCGCGCAGCAGCGGCGCGAGCCAACGATCTTTGAGCGCCTCGCTGGCGTAGCGTTCGAACACCTCCATGTTGCCGGTGTCGGGCGCCGAGCAATTGAAAATCTCTGGGGCGAAGGGCGCGCGACCCATGATTTCGCACAGCGGTGCGTACTCGAGGTTGGACAGGCCCTCGGCAGCGCGCTCGCTGCGTGGCAGAAAGAGGTTCCAAAGACCCGCGCTGCGCGCTTTGGGCTTGAGTTCTTCGATGACCTTGCTCGGCACCCAGGCGTTCCCGGCGGCGCGATTGGCGGCGATTTCTTCGTGCACTCGCCGCTCGTTCGGGTAGACATGTTCGTCCATGAAAGCGAGCAGACGAGTCTGCAGGGCTTTGACCGCGTCGCTGTACTGGAACTCCATGGCGAATCCTCGAGAGTTTTGTTGTCTGGATATTCTGTAGCTTGTCGAGCAGCGGCATTCAACGATGCGACGGGCCGCCGGTCTGCAGCGATTTTCCGAAGGCCTCGATGGCGGCCTCATCGTAGCCGAGTTCCCGCAGGATCTCGGCGTTGTGTTCGCCGAGCGCCGGCAAGCTGAGTCGCGGGCGTGCGGGCTCTTGCAGAAACTTCACCGGCGCACCGATGTGTTCGCGCCCCTGATCGTCGACGATCCGCATGCCGCGTGCCTTGACCTGCGGATCATCGAACGCCTCACGCAGATCGTTGACCCAGGCGAAGCCGATATCTTTGCCGCGAAACCAGTCCACCCACTCGGCGCGCGTACGAGTCGCAAACACCTCACGCAAGTAGTTGATCAGCGGCAGCTGATGCGTCCCCGGGCCGCGCTCGCACAGTTCAAAGAATTCGGGGCGTCCGAGTTCACCGAGCAGCTTGCGCACGAACTTCGGTTCTTGCGCGCCGAGCACGACGTGCCGTCTGTCCCGCGTCCGATAGATGTTGTAGAACGCGGCACCACCGAGGCTGCGCTCCTCGCGCGGTTTGGGGGCGCGCTTCAGCGCAAAGGTCGAACCGGTGATATTGGGCGTCCAGGCGAGCGCCGAGTCGAGCATGGCGATATCGAGATAATCGCCCTGACCGGTTTTCTCGCGGCCGTAGAGCGCCATCAACACGCCGGAGAGGGCGTGCAGCGAGGCGGTGATGTCAGCGACCGGCACATGCGGCATCACGGGCTCGCCATCATTGCCCATGTTCAGACTGACAATGCCCGCCAGAGCTTCGGTGGCGAGGTCGTGTGCCGGCAAATCGCGATAAGGCCCATTTTGTCCGAAAGCAGAGATCGAACAATAGACGATGCGCGGATTGCGCGCGGCAACGGCGGCGTAGCCTACGCCCAGTCGATCGACTACGCCCGGTCTGAAGGCCTCGACGAAGACATCGGCGGTCTCGCAGAGGCGCAGCAAGGCATCGCGACCCGCGTCAGTTTTTAGGTTGACGCAAAAACTTTTTTTGCCGCGCTGCGTATTGCGGAAGAACACGGTATGCCCGCCTTCGGCGAGCCCGATGTGTCGCCCGGGCTCGCCTTCGCCGGGCGGCTCGATCTTGATCACCTCGGCGCCATGGTCAGCCATGATGAGCGTGAGCTGTGGCCCGGGCAGAAACTGCGAGAGATCAACGACCCGGACTCCCTCGAGCTTCAAGTGATCCCCCGCGCCCGCAACGAGTCGATTTCTTTGTCGGCATAACCGAGTTCGCGCAGCACGTCGTCGGTATCGGCGCCGAGTGCCGGCGCGGCATGTGTCGGCAGTCGCGCGCCGTCAAGCTTGATGGGATTGGCGAAGCTGCGAAAGTCGGGACGCAGCGGATGTGGTGTCGAGCGAATCATCCCGGTCGACAGCGGAAACGGATTCTGCAGCGCTTGTGCCAGATCGTTGACGGCAGCCGCGGGGACGACGCCTTGCAGCTTGGCGAGCCAGTTCGCCGTGGTGTCTTGTTCGAATACCGCATCGAGTAAAGGCGTCAACACTTCGCGGTGCTCGCGACGCAGCGGCATGCTCGCGAAGCGCGGATCCTCGGCAAGATCGGGTGCGCTGACTACCACCATCAGCTCACACCAGAACTTCTCGGTCATGCACATCAAAAAAATCCAACCGTCAGCGGTACGGAAGAGTTGTACCGGCGTTGCGGTCGGGTGGGCGCTGCGTGGCATTTGGCCGGTGACGAGCCCGTCGTTGAGATACCAGGTGCCGGGATACGAGAGTTGATGCATTGCAACGTCAAAGAGACTGACATCGATGTCAAGACCCTGGCCGCTGCGCGCCGTGCCGAACAACGCTGCGAGCAGCGCGAGCGCGGTGGTGATCCCGGTCATGAAATCGACGATCGAGAGCCCCATACGCGAGGGCGGCGATCCGGGTTCACCCGTGACATGCAAATAGCCAGCTTCCGCTTGCATGAGGTAGTCGTAGCCCGGCCAAGCACGACGCTCGTTGTCGCGTCCGTAGGCCGAGAGGTGCGCGCAGACGATGCGCGGATTGATCTCGCGCAGCACGGCGTAGGTGAGCCCGAGTCTGTCGGGCTGATCGCCACGCAAGTTGTTGAGTACGGCATCAGATTTGACAACCAGTCGGCGAAAAGCTTGCTGACCCTCGCTGGTTTTCAGATCGAGGCAGACGCTGCGCTTGTTGAAGTTGAAGGTCTGGAAGAAGTGCGAGTCATGTTCGCCGAGAAAATAGGGGCCCATGCCGCGGGTGGCATCGCCACCCTGCGCACGGTTTTCGATTTTGATGACCTCGGCGCCGAGATCGGCGAGATACATCGAGCCGAAGGGGCCAGCGCCGAAGGCTTCGAAGGTCAGCACCCGAACCCCGACGAGCGGCAGTGCAGGCGCAGCGGGCGTGCTCACACCGGGTTCCTCTCGAGCAGCTGCCGCGCAATGATGATGCGCTGCATTTCATTGGTGCCTTCACCGATACACATGAGCGGCGCGTCGCGGTAATAGCGCTCGACGTCGAAGTCCGTGGAATAGCTGTAGCCGCCGAAAATACGCATGGCTTCGAGGCTGTTCTCGAGGCCGGCCTCAGACGCGAACAGTTTCGCCATACTCGATTCGAGATCGCAGCGCTCGCCGGTGTCGTACTTGCGCGCCGCTTGTTCGATCAGCAGCCGCGAGGCTTCGACGCGGGTCGCCATGTCGGCGAGCTTGAGCTGGATCGCCTGATGTTGCGCGATCGGTTTGCCGAAGGTTTGGCGTTCCTGCGCGTAGCGCAGGGCATCGCGCAGGGCGCCCGCCGCGATCCCGGCGCCGCGGGCGGCCACATTGATGCGCCCAAGCTCGAGTCCGCCCACGGCATGCTGAAAACCTTTGCCCTCGATGCCGCCGATCAGCTGCTCGGCGGGTACGCGGAAGTCGGTGAAAACGAGTTCTGCGCTGTCGATCGACTTGTAGCCGAGCTTGCGGATTTTTTTGGCGGCCACGAAGCCTTCGCCTTTTTCGCACAAGAACATCGCCATGCCTTTGTGACGCGGCTCGGCTTCGGGATTGGTCTTGACGAGTACACCGAAGCAGCCGCCGTAGACGCCATTGGTGATCCAGGTTTTGGTGCCATTGATGATGTAGTGATCGCCGTCGCGTCGGGCGACCGTACGAATGGCTTGCAGGTCGGTGCCCGCATTCGGTTCGGTAAGACCAATGCCGCCGCGCAGCTCGCCACTCGCGAAGCGGGGCAACCATTTTTTCTTTTGCGCCTCGGTGCCGTGACGCTGCACGCAGGCGGCCATGATCAGATGCGAATTGAAAATACCGACTGGCGCCATCCACACCGAGGCGATGCTCATCACGATACGGGCATAGGTCGTGGCCGAAAGTCCGAGGCCGCCATATTCCGGCAGGATCGTGGCGCCGAAGAGCCCGAGTTCTTTCATCTGTTCGACGATGTCTTCGGGATACTCATCGGCATGGTCGAATTTCTTTGCTATCGGCTTGAGCTCGCGCTCGACCCAGCGTTCAATGCTGTCGAGAATCTGTTGATCGACGGTCGCGGTGGTTGCGTGATCGGTCATGGCGTTTGCTCTGTGTGCCGCGTCAGTAGCCGACGCGATCTTCGATGGAGTGTCCGCGCTTGGCCACGAGGATGGTACGTTCGAAGTCGCACACGACGGTACCGTGTTGATTTTTGCCCGTGGTGCGCACCGTGACGAGTCCAGCCGTCGGTCGTGATTTCGATTCGCGTTTCGCGAGGACCGACGATTCGGCGTAGAGTGTGTCACCGGCGAACACGGGCGCTGTCATGCGGATATCGCGCCAACCGAGATTGGCGATCGCCTTTTGGCTGACGTCGGTGACGCTCATGCCGACGAGGATCGCGAGGGTCAGCGGCGAGGCCACGATGCAGCGACCGAACTCCGATGCCTGGCCGTACTCGGCATCAAAGTGCAGCGGGTGGGTGTTCATCGTCAGCAGCGTGAACCAGGTGTTGTCGGTTTCGCTGATGGTGCGGCCCGGTCGGTGTTCGTAGGTGTCGCCGACCACGAAATCTTCGTAGTACCGACCGAAAGATTCGCGGTAGCGTTGCGGTCCGATTTGGACGGGGTGGTGGCTCACGGCTGCACTCCTTTTCAGGCCATGACTCAGGTCGTGAAGTATGCCACCGCGAGATCAGCGATTTCGGGTCCGCGCGAGATCGAGCACCAGAATCCCAAGCACGATCAGCGTCATGCCCAGCCATTGCCAGGCCGACAGTCGCTCGCCTAGCAAGAAGAAGGCGAGCAGCACCGTGGTCGGTGGCCCCACGGTTGAGATCACCGAGCCGCGCTGGGCACCGATGCGTCGCACCCCTTCAGCCTGCAACGAGGCGGGCAGAAACATGCAGAACACGGCAATGCCGACGAGCAGCAACCAGCCGAGCGGCTCGATCGTGCTGATCTCGGTGGTGCCGTGACGCAAAAAGTAATGCGGTGCGAGACAAACCGTGGCTGCGGTCATGGCGATCAGCGTGAAGCGGGCGCTGCCGATGCTGCGGGTGTATTTCTCGCCGACCAAAAAATAAATGGCGTAGCTGAGTGCCGAGCCGATCACCAGCAGGGCGCCAAATACATTGGCGCGCAACTCGGCGAGATCGAATCCGCCCATGGTGAAGAAGATTCCGAGGTAGGCGAGTGCGGTGGCCATCTGGATGCTGGCGGGCGGCCACCGTCGATCACGCACCGAAGTGAAGATGACGACCATTGCGGGGTAGCTGAAGATCAGCACACGTTCGACGCTGGCGTCGATCATGGTGAGCGCCAAAAAGTCGAGCAGCGCGCCGATGTAATAAGAAAGCGCGCCGGCCATCGCCGCCATCAACACCGCCGAGCGCGGGGTTTGCGTGATTTCTTGCCAATGCTCGCGGCGCAGCGCGAACCACCAAAAGAGTGGCAGCGCGATGATCGAGCGAATCGCCACCACGCCCTCCGAGCCTAGCCCTAGTGCATAGAGCTGCTTCGCAAAGATTCCCTTGGCGGCAAACAGCATGGCGGCGGCCGCGCAGGCGATGGCGCCCCACGGGTCGATGAGACCCGATCGTTCGTTGTTCGTCGTGTTCACGGTGCTGGCTTGCTGCGTGCGTAACGGCCGTGGACGCGATCGCGCGAGAAATGTGCGATCGCCCAGATGCAACCGCCCGCGATGAGGATCTCGCCGAAGTTGTCGAGTTTGAAGTCCCGCAGCGGCGGCATCGCCGAAGCGAGCATGAGTGTGCCGCCCGCGAACATCCACGGGAAACGGCGGCGCAGCATGAGGATGGCACCGCTGATGATCACCACAAAGCAAGTGATGATCGAAGCCAGTGGCGGTGCGGCACGCACGACCTGCTGCTCGGGATAACAAAGATTATCCGCCGACACCGCAGTCGAATAGCGAACGAGATCGAACTCGCATACCGGGTGCAGGCTGTCGCGCCAAAAGTGCGGCAGGTCGAACATCATGACTGCGACGGTGAGCGAGCAGAAGAGGAGCATCGGTCGGGTGCTGCGCATGAACTCGAAGTTGGTGAGTCGCAGGGCGACCCCGGCGCTGACGATCAACCAAGTGCCGAACAGCCAGTGCAGCCAGAATCGCGGCCACGACAAGGCCTCGAGCAGCGGCGAAAAACCGATGAATCGACCGACGCCGACGATGAGGTTGTCCCTTACCAGACCGAACTGCGGCACCAGCAGCAGCGCCGCGATCAGCAAGCCGGTCGATTTCCAGATCCGCCACAGCCAGACGAGCAAGGCCGCCTGCAGGAGGGTTTGCACGAGAAAAAGCTCGGAGTACATGAGCCAAGCGTATCATCGCAATTCAGTGGAATCCGGTGGGAGCTGACCGATGAGCGGACCGTTGCAGGGGATCAAGGTCGTCGAGATGACGAGCGTGGTGCTCGGGCCTTGGGCGTGCCAGATGTTGGCTGACATGGGGGCCGAGGTCATCAAAATCGAACAGCCGCGT
The DNA here is from genome assembly GCA_016874175.1 of Gammaproteobacteria bacterium. Taxonomy (GTDB): domain Bacteria; phylum Pseudomonadota; class Gammaproteobacteria; order Steroidobacterales; family Steroidobacteraceae; genus UBA964. The sequence continues at coordinate 11,789 of VGUP01000037.1, forward strand.
GGCGACAGCAACCGATCTTTGGGGGCGGCCAATAACCCCGGCATGGCGGCGCTCTATCTCACCTGCAATCGCAACAAGCGCAGCATCGTGCTCGATCTGCGCGTACCCGGCGCGCGTGAGGCCGTGCTCGCCCTCGTCAAAGATGCCGACGTATTCATCCACAACAATCGACCGCAAGTGATGACCAAGCTCGCGCTCGATTACCCCGATCTGCGCAAAGTCAATCCGCGCATCATTTATTGCGGCGCCTACGGTTACTCAAAGAAAGGCCCGTACGGCAAGCTTGGTGCGCTCGATGACTCGATCCAGGCGGCCAGCGGTATCGCCATGCTCAATGAAATGGTACTGGGTGAGCCGCGCTACCTGCCCACCATCGTCGCCGACAAAACCACCGCCATCACTGTGGTCTATGGTGTGCTCGCCGCGCTTTTTCATCGTGAGCGCACCGGCGAGGGGCAGGAGCTCGAGGTACCGATGTTCGAAACCATGGTCAACTGGGTCATGGCCGAGCATCTTTGGGGCATGACTTTCGATCCTCCCAAGGGCAAGCCCGGCTACACGCGGCTCATGAGCAAAGATCGCAAGCCCTACAAGACCCGCGACGGCTACATCGCGGTGCTGCCTTATCTCGACGCCCATTGGGTGAAGTTCTGCGAGCTCACGGGATATCCACAATTCATTGACGACGAGCGTTTTCGCACGCTCGCGGATCGAGTGCGCAACATCGATGCCACCAATCAAACCACCGCAATGATCATGGCGACGCGCACCACGGCCGAGTGGCTGGGGGTGCTCGCGCAATCCGGCATTCCGCACATCGTGGTCAATACGCTCGAAGATCTGGCCACCGACCCGCACCTCGAGGCGACTGGTTTCTGGCAGTCCTTCAATCATCCGACCGAGGGCAAACTGCGGCTGCCCTCGTTCCCGGTGAACTTTGGCAGCACGCCGGCCTCGATCCGCCGGCCGGCTCCGCGACTCGGCGAACATACGGTCGAGGTATTACGCGAGGCGGGGGTCGATGCGGCCACCATCGACTCGCTCACCGCGAGTGGCGCCGCCATGACCGCAGAGCAAGCGGCCAAATCGGTGGGTCAGGGCAGCGACTGAGGCCCGCCCTGCGCGGTTCGCCGAACTCGGGGATTAGAACTCGGGGAATTATTTGATAGCGTACACGCGCAGCGCGTTATCGCGCAGGAATTTGCGCAGCGGCTCTGCCCGCAGGCCGAGCGCGAGCACCTCGTCCATCGTGCGCTTGAAGCCGAGCACGGGGAAATCGGTGCCAAATAATACTTTGTCCTGCCCGTAACTGTTGATGTAGTTCACGAACGCCGGCGGCCAATACTTGGGGCTATGCGCATCGGAGCCGATGAACACGTTTTCATGCTTCCAGGCCATCGCGATCATCTCGTCGGTCCACGGAATGCCCACGTGAATGCCGATCAGCTTGAGCTCGGGAAAATCGCAGGCGATGCCATCGAGTAGAATCGGTCGGCCGACGCTGCGCATCGGTTGCTCCTTCGCGTACACCATCGATTGGCCGACCTGCATCTGGATCGGCACGCCGAGTTCGCAGCACTTGGCGTAGAACGGGTAGTACTTGGCGTGATCGGGCGGCAGGTCGAACCAGTGCGGATAAAGATGCGCGCCGATGAAGCCCATATTTTTGACGGCATCTTCGAGCGCGCGGACTCCGTTCATGCCTTCGTAGGGGTCGAGTCCCGCCAGCCCGTAAAAGCGTCCCGGATATTTTTCGAGCGGACGGGCAACGACTTCGTAGGGCAGATGGAATGAACCGGGCAGTCCCCGGCGACCGGCTTTGGGCGCAAACAGAAATGCCCGTTCGATGCCCGCCTCGGCCATCAGCGCGAGTTGGTCATCGAGCGACACGCCCTTCATATTGGTCTTCGACTTCATCTTCCCGGCGAAGAATTGCTCTTGCCAGCCCGGGCGATGGGCGAGGGCTTCCTCGGTCCAAATGCCGCTGACGATGTCGATGGCGGGTACGGGTGGGGTGCTGCTCACGGTCGAATCCTCGGCGCGATTGAGTTTCCCATGATGCCGCAGGCGGCTTGCGGGGTGGCCGATTGTCCGCCCCGCCGGCCGTTTTCTGTCGCTTAACTTGTTGTTAAATAGCAACAAATAAACATGTTCAAGCACGCAAATAACATTGCTTGCCTTGGGCGAGGCGACATAAACTTTCGGAGCTATTCGTCCACTCCCTTTCATGGATCGAACCGGAGGATCTAATGTCCCACCGTAATCGCAGGCGCTCGCTGATCGGCGCGAGCGTGATAGTTGCTGTCGCCGCCGCTCAGGCGGGTGCGCAGGAAGCCCAACTCGAAGAGATCGTGGTCACCGCTCGTCAGCGCGCTGAGCGCATTCAGGACGTGCCGGCTACGGTGCAGGCTTTCACCGCGACCGAGATCGCCTCCGCAGGTATCGAGCGGCCGCAGGACTTCATCGCGCTGACGCCGGGTGTAGCCCAGGTGCAGACGGCCGAGGCCGGTGACATGCAGGTCACCATTCGCGGCATCAATACGGGCCGCGACGCCGAGACCAATTTTGCGTTGGTCGTGGACGGCGTGCTGCAGACCAACCCGAACGCGCTCAACCAAGAGCTCGCCAACGTCTCGCAGATCGAAATCCTCAAGGGCCCGCAGGGCGCGCTCTACGGCCGCAACGCCGTGGCCGGCGCCCTGATCATCACCACGCGCAAGCCTGGCGATGTGCTCGAGGCCGACCTCGGCGCGGGTTACGGCGATTACGGCAGCTACAAGTTGAATGCCTACGTCGGTGGTCCGATCGGCGGTGATTACAAAGGCTCGGTGTCTGCGTACACGCGCCAGACCGACGGTGAGTGGAAGAACGATTTGCTCAACTGCGATAACTGCGTCGATTTCTTTGAGGAGAGCGGCATCAACGCGCGCCTCATGGGCCCCATGGGCGAGTCGGGCAACTTCGACATCAAGGCTAAGTACTCGAAGATCGATGCGGGTGCCATCAACTTCAACGCGTCGCTCGCGCTGAAGGAAGTCGCCGGTATCCCGGGCCTCGGGCTCTTCCAGGAAGACCCGAACACGCACGCATTCAAATATATCAACAACGTTACGCCGCAGAACGAGCAAGAGAACGTCAATCTCTCGTTCAAGGGTGACTGGGAAGTGGCCTCGGGCACGCTGACCGCTGTTGCGGCCTTCAACGATCAGACCAACTACTTCCTGACCGACGGTACCAGCGCTGCGTTCTTCCTCTACAGCCTCACGCCGGCCTGCCAAAAGAGCAACGACGCGCGCCCCGGCAACCCGTTGCCGGCGCCCTTCGGTCCTTACGCGCCGACCAACGGCTTCGTGACGACCTTCTTCCCGCCGTACAGCCCGAGCTTGTGCGACGGCTATCAGTATCAGCAGCGTGATCAGCAGGACACGAGCCTCGAACTCCGTCTGACCTCGCCGGGCGACCAGCAGTTGCGCTGGATCGCGGGCACCTACTTCGCCGATATCGCGCGTCGTGTGGTGGTTTCGCAGGGTTCGGATAACGGCCAAGGCTTCCTCGCGCAGGCGCTCGTGCGTACCGGCGGACCTAACCCGACCGACTTGCTCTATGACGACGATTTCGACAGCTCGGTGATCGCGGCCTTTGGTCAGCTCGCGTACGACGTGCGTGATGACATCGAATTGTCGGTCGCGCTGCGTTACGACCGCGAGAAGCGCGATGTCAGCAACAACGTTCCGAAGCTTGCTCCGCAGACACCCGGATTCTTTGGTGTGATCTCGGGCGCCGCAACCTTCATCAACCCGGCGTACTCGACCAACGCTGCGCTCGCCGCCATTCCTGGCCGTTCGCGCACGTTCTCGCAACTGCAGCCGAAGTTTTCGCTGAAGTGGGATGCCGCAGAGAACGTCTCGTTCTTCACCTCTTATGGGGTGGGCTTCCGCTCGGGTGGCTTCAACTCGACGGGCGTGCGCGCTACGATCGAGAGCACCTACGCGGGCCTCTGCACGGGCACGGCGCCGACCTTAACCTTCACGGGCTACGATCCGGTGAAGAGCCCGACCAGCCTGCCGAAGTGCACCGGCACGAACCGCAGCATTCGCAACGTCAACGATAGCTACGAGAAGGAAGTCTCGAAGGCCTTCGAGGCGGGCTTCAAGGCCACTTTGCTCGATGGCGCCTTGGCGACCAACTTCGCGGTGTACTCGACCAAACTCGAGAACATGCAGTTCTTCAACTTCTTTGCGGGTCCGTTCGGCTTGCTGCGCGTCGTGACCAACGCCGAAGAGGCGAAGATCAAGGGCTACGAGTTTGATGCGCGCTGGCGCGCGACCGATTCGATCACGCTGTTCGCCGGTTACGCTGGCACCGACAGCGAGATCGTTCGCTACAACGGTCGGCCGTACACGGCGGGCAACAAAGTCCCCTATGCGCCGAATTTTACGGGCAATGCGGGCGTCGACTTCGAGACGCCGATCGGCTCGGGCGATTGGACGATGAACGCACGCGTTGATGCGTCGTTCGTGGGTGAGACTTGGTTCAGCACGGTACAAAACAATCTCGTGCCGAACATCTTTGGTTTGCTCGCGGGCTACGGTCAGGGCGAATTCTCGAAGCAGAAGCGTGATTCGTTCCACACCGTCAACGCACGTCTCGGTGTGAGCAACGGCACCATCGGCATCACCGCGTGGGGCCGCAACGTGACCGACGAGGAATACCTCGCCGAGATCATCCCGGCGCCGGAGTTCGGTGGTTCATTCGTCCACGATGCGCCGGGCAAGACCTGGGGCGTCGATTTCTCGTACTCGTTCCGCTAATCGCGATCGCGACGACATGACAAGGGCCGGAGGGAGCAATCTCTCCGGCCCTTCGCTTTTGGCGGTGTAAACTTCGCGTCGTGAATCGTACCGAGATCGAGTTTCCGGCCAAGCACGCGGCGCTGCGTGATGACGTGCACATGCTCGGCGCACTTGTCGGCGAGGTGCTCCGCGATCAGGGCGGCGACGAACTGTTCAAAGTCGTCGAGGGCGATCGGCGTCTGTCGATCGCGAGGCGCAACGGCGATGCGAGTGCAGCAAGCGAGCTCGAGCAGCGTTTGGCCGGCCGCGAGCCCGCTCTCGCGCGCGATCTCGAGCGAGCATTTTCCACCTGGTTTCAGGCCGTCAATCTGGCCGAGCAGGTGCACCGTATCCGCAGACGGCGAGCCTACTTTCAAGACGATGCCGAGCGTCCGCAGCCGGGCGGCGTCAGTGATGCCATCGCGAAATTCAAGGCGCAGGGGCTGACACTCGAAGAATTGCTGTCGCTGATCGGCTCGTTGCATATCGCGCCTGTGTTCATGGCGCATCCGACGGAGTCGACGCGCCGCACCATCCTCCGTAAGCAGTTGCGTCTTGCACAACTGCTCTACGATCGATTGAACCCGACTCTCGCGCCTGCCGAGCAACGCGCCTCGATGGGTCGCATCCGCGTCGAGCTCACCACGCTCTGGCAAACCGAGGACCATCCGCGTCAGCGACTCACGGTCGCCGACGAACGCGAGCACGTACTGTTTTTTTTGGCGGAGGTGCTCTATCGCATCGTCCCCAATTTCTACGCGGAAATCGCCGAAGCGATCGGCAAGTACTACGGTGTTGATCCCGATCAGCTCGAGTTGCCGACCATCATTCGCTTCGGCAGTTGGGTGGGCGGCGACATGGACGGCAATCCCGACGTGCACGCCAAAAGTTTGCGCGACACGCTGACACGACAACAGCAGGCCATCGTCAACGCCTACTTTGCCGAGGTGGAGGAACTTGCGCAGCTGTTGTCGCAGAGCGGCAGTCGCAGCGGTGTCAGTGCAGCGCTGCAACAACGCAGCGACGACTATTCGGTTCGTTTCCCTGGCGCGCGCGCTACCGCGGCATCGCGCCACGATCGCATGCCTTACCGCGTCTTTCTCGGGCAGGTGGCCGAACGTCTGCGAGCGACCTACGAGGTGCGTCCGGCGGGTTACGAAAGCCCCGCACAATTTCAACGCGATATCGACCTAGTTGCCGAGAGTCTCGCTGCGCATCGCGGT